>JACUTN010000009.1 GCA_014859805.1 Candidatus Bathyarchaeota archaeon | reverse complement strand
GGACTTAAGATCCTCTGGCGGAGGCCTCCGTGGGTTCAAATCCCACCCCCCGCACCTGATTTCAAGCTTGTTTTGGGCTTATCTCGGATAGAAAAGCTTGATTTGAGCAGTTGGGGTGGGGGTTGAAATTTGAACACCAGTTTACCGGTAAAAATCCTCGGTGTTATTTTGTCTTTGCTAACTTTCGTAGGTATTCTTTGAAGAGTGGATGGAATAGTTCATACAGTCCTCGTTGTTTCTTCAGCAAAAATCCTTTGCGTTCAAGTCTAGAGAGAAATTCTGTGATGCCCCTTATTTTAATCATAGAAGGAGAGACGAGTGGCTCTTCGATCAAAGATATTCTTATTAAAACTTCCTTTTCTTTTTCGGAAACTTCTCCAAGACGAGTGACAAATACATTTTTTTCTAAAATTGAAATCACTCGCGGCCAACATTCAGCAAAATCTTTTTGCGACACTCTTTTTTTAGTGCCGAGTAAATTGACTAACTCGTATACAATGAACATAACAAAGTATGGATGGCCTTTTGATTTTTCATCAATAATTGAAATCACATCTTCTGAAAATTGTAATTCCAATTTGGTGGCAGATATCCTTTTGTTTATTGCTTCTCCTGTTCCTTCAAAGGTGAAAGGTTCTAAGCAGAATGGGTGAAAAAATCTTGTAAAAGGTTCAGCCAAGTCGATAATTTCCTTGAACAACATCTTTGGGCCGGTCATTACAAGTGAAAAATTGCATTCTCTTCTAGCCAGTTCTTGAAAAGTATTTCTTATTGTAAAGTATGCGTCTGACTGATCAGCTTGAAGAAAGTAATGCACATCATCAAGAAAGAGAAAACAGATATCTACTCCCGAAGGAGCTAGGTGTTTTTTCCAAAGCTCCTCAAGGCTGTCTACTAAAGAAGGCTTCTTCCTTTCTTTCTCTCTTTCAATGGAGACCAATGGAATTGAAAACGTTATCTTCCACTTTGACAGCTCTGTCAGTAGTTTTCCTTTAAGCCCGGCTGAAACCTCATAATTCCTTTTCAACTGCATCAGAAAAGTTAAGCAAAAATCATCCCAGCTTCTGCAACATATAGGGTCAAGTGAGAAATGAAAACAAAAAGCGTTGATTTTAGCTGCTAATTCTCTTAGCACCACTTCTCTCATTTTATACAACAGCGAGGTTTTACCCATCCCCCAATCTCCAAGAATTATAAAATTGCTAGGTGCCGGCGGTCTTATTTTAGCCGAACTCACGATAGTTTTAGTGAAATAGTCCAACTGTTCTCTTCTGTTAGCAAAGTATTTAGGATCGGCTGGATACTGAGGTGAAAAAGGATTGAGGAAAGATCTGTTATTTTTGTTATGATCGTTATTTTCAACCATCTATTTCTCCCTTCTTCTTTTCTTAGGTTTCTTCTTTTTGTAGAGCTTGTATCTTTGAATTTTAGCTATACCCAAGCAGCTTCGATGGACTAACCTGCCTGCGTAATAAGTTCCTGTTCCTGGGTAAACCCTACGGCCACAAATTGCACATTTTTTATGCATGACGTTTGTTACTTTTGTTATAATTGTTATAAATCATTTACGGAATTATTATCTACATCAAATAAGTAAGCATAATGTAGGCATGTTTTTACGGTAAACGCGTGTGGGGGTCCCACCCCCCGCATTGTTCTTCCTAAAAATAGGTCTTCCACTAAGAGAAAAGGACATATTCTAACCATTTTAGTTTTCTATGTAATCGAGAGTTGAGGCTGGGGCTTTCGGTTATTGATAATAGGGTTAAATTGGATTGAAAAAAAGGAAAGGATGTAATCATAACATGATGTTTTGGCCTGAATGGTTGGTTAACCCGCTCAAAAACATGATTTGTGGTGACTTTGTTTTTGTTTCGAGGCGTAGCATAAGATTTTTGTGCTTAAATTATTAAAGTAGCTTCAGAAGATATGTTGGCTAATCCGACGCTTAGGGAGAAGAAAATAAATGAAAATGAAGAAGATCCATAGACAAATAATAGAAATCTTAAAAGAAAATTCTTCCTTGACGCTTGATGAAATCTCTGAGAACCTTGGCATGCCTAAGAAAAACGTTTTCAAAGCACTCCGCAAGTTGTTTGAAGAAGGACTGATTGAAACTGAGAACGCGAAACACTACAAGCTTTGTGGGGAAGTAGAAACGAATGGCTGACCATTCATTGAACGCGATAACACGCAAAAAATGAGGAGTTGCGTGAGGGAGAAAGGCTAATTTGTTAATAAGAGTATAATCTTCCGGAGTGACGTGCAAGGGATGGATGTTGCGACTAGGCGCATGGCAATTCAACGAATTCGAAGGCTTTTCCGTTTAGCAAGGGAAATTATCAACGAAGATCCTGCGTTGGCGCAGCGTTATGTGAACATGGCTAGGAAAGTGGCTATGACTGCTAGGGTTCGTTTGCCAAAGGAATATAGACATCAAGTTTGTCGGCATTGTAAAAGCTTTATTTTGCCCGGTGTGAATTGTCGTGTGCGTATAAAGCAGAGGAGAGAACCTCACTTGGTGATTACATGCTTGAACTGTGGTGAGCAAATGCGAATACCGCTAAGAAAAAGGAAGGGGAAACCAGAGTCATGAGTGAACTAACTGCCAGAATGAAACGCCGCATCAAACGGCGATTGGGCGAGGAAAGACCGACAATATGGATTGGCAAAAATGGGGCTTCAGAAGAATCGTTGAGGGAAATCGAGAAGCAGTTAGAGAAAAAGAAAATGGTAAAAATCAAGATTTTGAAAAGTGCTCTTGAGGGAGACGAAGCGAAGGAAATCGCCTCAAGAATAGCAGAACAAACGGAAGCGTCCCTAGTGGGGGTTAGGGGTCACACATTCATGCTTTATAAACGCCGTAAGAAGTGAAAGCCTTTAATATTAGGCTTCGTGATTTTACTGAAGGAAACGAGGATAAAGAATCTTGGTAACCCCTTATGATGTTCCAGCATCCAAATTCGTTGAAAAACTAGCCAAACATCTAAAGGAAAATGTGGATGAAATAACTCCGCCACCATGGGCTAGCATTGTAAAAACAGGCGTGCATGTTCAGAGACCACCCCAAGACCCAGAGTGGTGGTATGTCCGATCTGCGTCTCTATTGCGAAAAATCTACGTTCACGGTCCGGTTGGCGTAGAGAGATTGAGAGCTGAATATGGTGGGAGAAAGGACTACGGTGTCAAACCTGAGCATGCGGCTAAAGCGAGCGGAGCAATAATAAGAAAAGCGTTGCAGCAGTTGGAAGCAGCTGGTTTTGTGGAAACGTTTGAAACTAGCGGAAGAAGAGTGACAAAAAATGGAAGAAAGCTCCTAGAGGAACTGGCTGAAGAAGTGAAAAAAGAAGTGGTAAAGGGAATTCCTGAACTGGAAAAATACCAAAGAAGTGGCTGAAATGTCAGATGACGAGCTGGAGGAAATTCGTAGCAGAAAACTTTTGGAATTGCAGCGTAGAGTAGATGAGGAGCAAGGGAATGTTCAGGCGCAACAACAACTGGAACTGCAGAAGCAGGCTTTACTTAGGAGTATATTGACACCAGAAGCCAGGCAAAGATTAGCGAATTTGAAAATGGTTAGGCCAGATTTCACTTCTCAGCTGGAGTTACAGCTCATTCAACTGGCACAGCAGGGAAAGATACCGATACCATTGACGGATAAACAGCTAAAGCAGATACTCATTCAAATACAATCCCATAAGCGCGAAATAAAAATAAGAAGGGTATAAAATGGCTCGAAACAAACCTACAGCTAAAAAAAGACGGTTGATGAAAGCTGGAAAACAGAGCAGACCGGTTCCAACATGGGTTATAGCTAGAACAGGTGGAAAATTCAGGACGAATCCGAAAAGAAGACGATGGAGAACCAGAAAAATAAGGGCTTAGGAGAAGCGGACCTAATGAAGGAAGAAAGCGAAGTAAAAAAGAAGAAAACGGAAGAGAGCGAAGAGGCAGAGCCAACTGAGGAGGCAGTTGAGGAAATAGCGGAGGCTGAGGAAACCTTAGAGAAGGAAGAGGAAGTCGAAGAAGCCGTAGAAGAAAAAGAAGTTGAAGAAGAGCTTCCTCCAGTCGAAGAAGAAGAAATTAAACCGCCCGCACGGAAAGAAGTTGAAGAGGAGATTGTTGAAGAGAAATTTTATACGATTTCTTTGGGTAAAGCATGGATTGCAGTACCTAAAAAAAGGGCGCCTAGAGCTATGAAGATGATTAAGGATTTTGTGAAGAGGCATATGAAGTTTGAGGTTCGGGGAGAATTAGAAGAAGAGGAAGAAGAAGAGCCTAAAAAGCTTATCATTAGCAATGAGGTGAATGAGCGGGTTTGGAGAAGAGGCATACAGAAGCCTCCGCGAAAAGTTCGTGTAAGGGCTGCAAAGGATAAAGATGGCAACATTACTGTTTATTTGGCTGAAGGAGAGTAGTCCTTGGCCATTTACCGATCTGGTTTCGTTGGAAGTGCAAGTATAGGCGTATACTCGCTTACCACGGACAAGATAGCTATTTTTCCAAAATGGGTTTCGCCTGGTAAAGTTGAAAGATTTGGCAAGTGGCTGAAGGTTGAGCTAATTCATACAACAGTTGGCGGTTCCGTTCTCATTGGCGCACTTGTGTGTGGAAATTCAAATGGGATTCTGCTCCCACACTTTGTTCGAGACAAGGAAATCGAGGTTATAAAATCGGTTTTTGAAGGAAACATAACGGTGATGGAAACTAGGAGAACTGCTTATGGAAATATGGTTTTGGCAAATGATTACGGTGCGATTGTTGAACCACGATTGAAAGCTGCGGCGATTAAGAAGGTTTCTGAAACTTTAGGTGTTGAAGCGGTAGCGGGTGAAGTTGCTGGCTTGCCTTATGTTGGGTCTCTGGCTGTGGCGACAAACAAGGGTGTTTTGGCTCATCCTCTTTTGAAGGATTCTGAACGGAAACTTTTGGAGGACGTGTTAAAGGTTCCAGTTGATGTGGGCACGATTAATTGTGGAATACCCTACGTTGGCACGGGTTTGATTGGTAACAGTTATGCAACTGTGGTGGGGTTGTTGACGACGGGACCCGAGATGTTTATAATTGGGCATGCCTTTGATGTCGTGAAGGAAGATGGGTGAAATGAAAGTCTTCAGGGTGATTGGTGAAATTCGGAAGCCAAATTTAGAGACGCCTTTCAAGAAGGAAGTAGTTGCCGTCAAGCGTGAGCATGCTGTTGAAAATGTTTATGCTGAATTGGGCAGTAGGCATCGTGTGAAACGTTTTCAGATAAAAATATTGAAGGTTGAGGAGGTTTCACCTGAAGATATAGAAAATCCTATGTTGAAAAAACTTGTTGTTGGGGAAGAAAAAATTGTCGAGCAAAGTTGAAGAAGAGCTTCGAAGATTAAGCATTGAAATACGTTTTCTTGAAGAAACCGCGCAAGCTTTGCAATCCAGAATAAGCATGTTGAACGCTGTCATGCAAGACTTAGCATACGCGAACGTGACCTTGGAAAGTTTGGAAAAAAACGAAGTGGGTTCAGAGCTTCTTGTGCCAATAGGCGGAAGTTCCTACATTAAAGCAAAACTTGACGATCCAGACAAGGTTATTGTGGGAATGGGAGCAGGAGTTTCTGTTGAGAGGACCTCTCAAGAGGCAAAGGAAATAGTTAAGAAGCGCTTGGAAGGCATTGAGAAAAATAGAGTGTCGCTTCAACAACGTTTTTCTCAGGTTGCACAAAAAATTAATGAAGACCGAGCGAAATTTGAGGAGTTAGCGGCTGAGCTGAGAAAGGGGAAGCCTTCCCGAAATGTTTGAGAAGCTGAAATCAGGGTTAAGCGGACTCGTAAACAAGATTACAACGACGGAGCTTAAGGCTGAAAAACTGCGTCCAGTGCTTTCTGATTTTAAATTAAGCCTAGTAGAAAATGATGTTGCTTTTCCCGTGGCTGAACGGATATGCGATGAAATGGAAAAACGCTTAGACGGGGTTCAAATTAAGAGACTTGAAGATCGAAAAAAAATAGTGAAAGCAAATCTTCGGGAAGTACTTTTAGAGACCATGCTTACCAACGATAAAGTAGATTTGCTAATGGCTATAAAAGAGAAACGGAAAAAGGGAGAGCCGTACGTCATAGTTTTTGTTGGTATAAACGGCACTGGAAAAACAACAACCATAGCTAAATTCACCCAGTTTTTAAAAAAGAGGGGTCATTCTGTGGTTCTTGCATGCAGCGACACTTACAGAGCTGGTTCCATCGAACAGCTGGAAGAGCATGCTAAACGATTAGGCGTACGCATGATTAAGCATAAGTATGGCGCAGACCCAGCTGCAGTGGCTTATGACACGGTAAACCACGCTAGAGCTCATGGAACAAACGTCGTGTTGATAGACACCGCTGGCAGGATACAAACAAACCGAAACCTAATGAACGAACTTGCAAAAATAAAACGTATAGTCAATCCAGACATGACTATTTTAACTGTGGATTCTCTTACTGGGAACGACGCAGTTATGCAGGCGGAAGAGTTTCACAAAAGCGTGGGAATAGACGCAACCATACTAACCAAAGTCGATGCAGACGTAAAAGGCGGTTCAGCCCTCAGCGTCACATATGTGACAAAAAAGCCAGTACTTTTCATTGGAACAGGACAAAAATATGAAGACTTGGAGAAGTTTGAGCCGGAAAAATTTGTGCAGATGATTTTGAAATAGTTTGAGTCTAGTATTTTTCGAGAAGTTTTAGTAGTATTGCTTTTGCTGAGTACAGTCTGTTTTCGCTTTGTTCGTATATTACAGATTTGGGGTTCTCAATCATGTCTTGGCTTATTTCGTAGCCTCGGTGAATCGGCATGTCATGCATTATGTAAGCGTCGCTTTCCTTCAGTAATTCCTTGTTTATTTGGTATGGCATCATGAGTTTGACGCGTTTCTCCTTTTCTACCGCATATTTCGGGTCTAGGAAGAATTCCATGTCAACCCAAGTGTCCGTATAAACAAAATCTGCATCCTTGACAGCCTGCTTAACGTCCAACGTAGTCTCGTACAATCCTGTTTTTCTCGCGTTTTCCAACAGCTTCTCGTCTCTTGAAGGTTCATTAAATACAGGCGTAACTGTGGTGATTTTAGCTCCTGTTTTTGTGCATCCTTCAATGAGCGAATTGCACACATTGTTGTGAATGCCTATGTAAACAAGTTTCACTTTTTCCAGCATCCCTTTCTTTTCTTTCATTGTCATTAAATCCGCTATTGCCTGACTTGGATGATATTTCTCGTCGCATCCATTGATTACTGGAACACGCGAAGCTTCAGCCATAACCTGCAAGTCAGCGTTCTTCTTCAATCTCGCCATTATACAATCTACATTACGAGACAGATACTGCGTCTCATCGTACACACTCGCTATGGCAAAATTCGTTGTCCTCCAATCTATGTAAAGGGCGTGACCGCCAAGCTGAGTCATAGCAACCTCAAAGGAAACCCTAGTCCGCGTTGAAGATTTCTGAAAAATCATAGCCAACGATCTACCATTCAAAGCGGTTCCATATTTTTCCGGATCATGTTTAACATCAATACCCTTGTCGATGATCTCTATCAACTGTTGACCCGACAATTCTTTAAAACTAATCAAGTGCATACTTCCACCCTTTTTCACATCAGAAAGAATTAAGAATATAAAACTTTTCGGGGATATCTATAATTTATAATGGACTCTTCTCGTCATAGTTGACGGTCATTTCGCGGCACGTTAGCCACAAGTTGGTTAGCAAAGGGCTGTCTAACGGTATTGAAAATAAGCGGTTTACCAGAAGTTCAATCTATATATAAGGGGGGTCTAGGTCTACAGAGCAACAGAACAGCGGAAGACCCCGCGAAACCCAAACGGAAAAATCATCCACAAACTTGTTGAACTACACTTTTTTTGCAGATTGTCTCGTTTGTTGTAGTCAACCAAAACCAGACTGATAGAGGCTATTACTATCAACTTATTTGCCCAAACTTAAAATATCAATTCTCAGAAATTCCCACAGAGTGGAAGCCTACCCATGATTCTAATAGTTGCTTCAAACAAAGACATCGCAAGTCTAAACATCAAGAAACAAATCCTCAACAACTACTCTTTCAGCAAGGTATCTGAAGAATTTAAGGAAAACCCAGTATACGAAGCCACTTTCAGCGACAGACTTGTCAAACTTGTAACTTTAAACGAAGAGTCTATCTATGCCCAAAACATAACGAATTTTTTCCCTAACGCTAAACTTATAGTTTTCATTTCCAGACACAGCAGTGCCAGCGGAACCCCAACACTTTCAACGCATACCCCTGGCAACTTAGCGGAGGCAAAGCTAGGCGGAATCCCAAGAAAAGTTTCTGTTTCACCAGCAAACGCCATGAGACACACTTTGAAGGCAATGGCTCGCCTTAAAGAAGAAATGCAGCTTGACTACGAAGTTTCTTACGAATGCACTCATCACGGGCCTTCACTAAACGTACCCACAATGTTCACTGAACTCGGAAGTTCACCTAAACAATGGAAAGATTCAAAGGCGGCTGAGGCTGTTGCCCACGCAACCATAGAAGCCGTTTCAAACTTCAGCAATTTCCCAGCCAAAGCAGTGATTGGCATAGGCGGACCCCACTACAACGACAAATTCACTCGAATAACATTAAAAGACGATTTGGCTTTCGGCCACATGATTCCAAAATATGCCATTCCAAACATAGATCTGGAAATTCTTAATCAATGCATAGACAAGACACTAGAAAGGGTTCAGTTGGCAGTTTTAGATTGGAAAGGAATAAAGAGCGAACATAAACCAAAACTTGTTGAAATGCTTAAGAAAATAGACATGCCCTTCAAGAAGATCAAACATTAAAATGCTATTTTGATAGTGGATTGTGGAAGGGAAAAGTTAATAGAATTGTCTAGGCTTATCTATCAAAGCCAATGGCTACAGTAACATTTATATCACGATTAAAATGTTGAGTGTGCGATGAACCATGGGTGTAAGGTCATTCCTATCCCAATGTACAAGAACTTTGAAGCTGGCTGTAAAACCTGGAAAAAGTGAGCTCTGGCTATCAATAAAAATATGCTTCCTAGGCATGGGCGCAATTGGGCTAATCGGGTATGTAATTAAACTGTTGTCTTCTGTTCTGCAACAAGCTCCTCTATAACTTAGAAGGAAGAAACCTTTATGGAGAAAAACGAAAAAAAGCCAGAAACAAAGATTTTTGCTGTAAGAACAACAACGGGACAAGAAAGAAACGTAGGCAAACTTGTCGCTGCAAAGATTGAAATGAAAAAAATCCCGATAAAAGCGATTCTTGTTCCTGAAACGTTAAGGGGTTACGTTTTCATAGAAGCCAACGGCCCACACTTCGTGGAAGAAGCTATAGCAGGCATAAAACATGTGCGATCGAGGGTTCCAGGCCTCGTAAGCTTTTCAGAAGTTGAAAGATACATTATCAGAAAACCAATAATTGAAGAATTAAGCGAAAACGACATAGTAGAAGTAACAGGTGGACCGTTTAAGGGAATGCGCGCAAAAATAACCCGCATCGACAAGGCAAAGGAAGAAGTGACGCTTGAGTTGTTAGAGGCAACTTTCACACTACCAATAACCGTTCATTCCGACTACGTCAAACTAGTTCAAAAAGCAAAAAGTGAAAGTGGTGAAGTCTAGATGAGTGAGAAAAAAGCTGTGAATCTACTTGTAAGCGGAGGCCAGGCAACAGCTGGACCACCCTTAGGACCAGCTCTAGGCCCGCTGGGCGTAAACGTCTTGGAGATTGTGAACAAAATAAATGAACTCACGAGAGACTATGCTGGAATGAAAGTTCCCGTGAAGGTCACAGTTGACCCTGAAACCAAAGAGTTTGACGTTAGCATTGGAACACCAACAACATCCGCCCTTATCGTGAGAGAACTCAAAATTGAGAAAGGTTCAGGAACGCCCAACACGGAGAAAGTTGGAAATCTTACCATGGAACAAGTGGTACGTATATCCAAGCTTAAACGTCCAGAATTTTTGGCAAAAACCTTGAAAGCTGCGGCAAAAGAAATACTTGGAAGCTGCGTGAGCATGGGAGTTACGGTTGAAGGCAAAGATCCGCGTGAAGTGCAAAAAGAAATAGACGAAGACAAGTATAATGAGCTGTCCAATAAAAGCGAACAATAAGATAATACTTTTATAACCGCATTCCAATTCCACATTACCCGAGGTCCCCTTAAAATGCCCCTAGACCAAAAAACAATAATAACTGCAATCAAAGAAGCAAAAGAAAAATCCAAAAAAAGAAATTTCACCCAATCGGTAGAACTAATTCTAAATCTCAAAGACATTGACATGAAATCGCCTGAAGGAAGAATTCAAGAGCGAATAGAACTACCACATCCATCGCCGGAAAAACCGAACAAAATATGCGTTATTGCAACAGGAGAACTAGCCTTAAAAGCAAAGAGGGCGAAAGCGGACCTTGTCATCGGAAAGGATGAACTTGGAACATTAGCCGGTAGAAAGAAAGACCTGCGAAAAATAGCCAATGAATATAACTTTTTCATGGCTGAAGCTCCTCTAATGCCCCGTGTTGGCAAAACATTAGGTCCCGCCTTAGGTCCTAGAGGAAAAATGCCTGTGCCTGTTCCACCAACAGCAGACATATCTGATTTAATAAAGAGATATCGCAAAATGGTTTTTGTAAGAATGCGTAACCAACCAGTCATAAGATGTCGTGTTGGAACTGAAAGCATGAAAGAAGAGGAAATAGCTGAAAACGTTCAAACGGTTCTAAGGACTATAGAGGGAAAACTTAAAAGAGGAACGAAAAACATCAAAACCGTCTATCTCAAAACGTCTATGGGCAAACCTGTAAAGATTACATAAGAGAGGAAAACAAATGCCATCCCAACAGATTTTGCAGAAGAAAATCAGCGAAGTCGAAGAGGTCGCACAGTTAATAAAAAAATACAAAGTTATCGGAATAGCCAGCCTACAAAAGGTTAGGGCAGCCCAACTGCAGGAGTTCAAGAAAAATCTAGCGGACAAAGTTTTCATGCGGGTCATACAGAACACTCTAATGAAAAGGGCTATTGAAAACTCCAATGAAGAACCTGAACTAAAAAAACTTGTAGAATACTTAGAAGGGGCGAACATCTATCTATTTACAGATTTAAACCCGTTCAAACTTGCATTGCTTCTTGAAAAAGGCAAAGTTATGACGACAGCCAAGTCTGGGGACATAGCAGCCTTTGATGTCACTGTACCAGCTGGAAACACTGCACAGCCACCTGGTCCAATAATCAGCCAGCTTAACGCTGTAGGCTTGCCTACAAGAATAGAGTCTGGAAGCGTATGGATAAGCAAGGACACATTAGTCGCTGAGAAAGGCGACGTCATTTCCGAAAGACTCGCAAGCATCCTATCAAGGCTTGGGATAAAACCGGTTGAAGCAGGACTTGCAATGAAAGTTGCGTATGATGAGGACTTGATAATAACTGAGGAACAACTTCGAATAGACCTGGACGAAATTAGGCGAAGCATTGAAAATGCTTATGCAGATGCTTTCGGTTTGTCCCTGAGCGTAGCCTATCCAACAAAGGAAAACATGGAAGCGCTTGTGCATATCGCTCACCAAGAAGCATATGCACTTGCAATAAATGCGGTTGTATCTACTAAAGAAACGATAAAGGACTTGATTAGAAAGGCACATGCCGAAATGTTAAGTTTAAGTGCTGCTAGTTCGCGTCTTTTGGATTGAAACATAGAAAAGGAAAAGTTCTTAAGCGTAAACTTTTTTCAATGAAGGCGAAATACGGTTGAAATGTGGTTATGTTTAAGTAGTAGATTGCATACTGTAGAAGAAAAGGCTGAAAAAAGTTAAAATAGTTGAATGAAGAGGTGAAAAATATGGAGTATATTTACGCCGCGATGCTTCTTCACAAGGCTGGGAAAGAGATAAACGAGGAAAACCTGTCACAGGTTTTGACAGCAGCTAGTATAAATGTGGACGGCATGAGGGTTAAAGCATTAATGGCTTCTTTGGCTGAAGTTGATATTGACGAAGCGATTAAGTCTGCTCCAGCAATGATGGGTGCACAAGTAGCACCAGTTGCAGCTGCGCCAGCAGCAGAAGCCAAACCTGCAAAGGAAGATAAGAAAAAGAAGGAAGAGGAAGAAAAAGCAAAGGAAGAAGCGGCTCTTGAAGGACTGGGAGCACTATTCGGATAGAAAACTTATCGTTTCACCAACTTTCTTGATCGATGAATTTAGTTAAGCTTCTTGATATTTCGCATTTTCCAAAGTACTAGGGGTAGCCATCCGCAAATAATCATCAATGTGCCTGGAAACGCCCTTAATCCATAATTAAGCATTAATATCTCAAAAACAAAGAATGACATAACCATTGACACAACTGACAAAACCGCAAAACGTTTACCAAATTTTTTCATGGTTTGTATGCCGATCAGCCCAGCAAAGAAGAAGTCGCCTAAACCCAATGACATGTAAAGCCAGCCCCATTCGGTCAAAATCATTGGAACAGTTGGCACTGAAATCAGTATTGGAAGTCTAAGACCAAAAACGTGTCTTGCTGCAGAAACCATCGTACCAGTAAACAAGACCAAAATTATGTCCATGACCGTGAGAAGTCCAATAAAAATGAGGGTTGTTTTCCATGTGAATAGGCTTCCTAAATAAAGGGTGATCAAGACTGCGAATACGACTGCGAACGAATCCAGTAAATAGGGAAACCATAGGGGGGTTCTGCTGAAAAACAAGTATAAACATATGAATGATGCTGGCGGCAACACCGCTAAGTACCATCTTTCTCCTGTGTCAACTCTGTTTTCTTCATGTATCAATGCTAAAAATGTGAAGCCGAAGAGACAGTAAAAGCCTAGGGCTCCGTAGGCAACTGTGCCATTTACACCAAAGCTGAATAGGCTGATTGTTGCTGCCAGAAAACTAACTATCAGAAATGCTGCGCAATAGGTTTTGGCTCTGTTTTTCTTGAAATCTGAGAAAAGATATGTGAATATGAAAAGCAGCATTGAATAGGCAAATAGAAACATGATCATGACAGCCGTTTGTGGAATGAAAACGATCAAGGATACCATTACACTCATTGCGGCCACGAGTAAAGCTGCATCTCGAACATGAAACTCCTTCTCTTCAAGTGTGGACTTTAACTTTCTCTCAACTTTCTTGTTCAAAAACATGGCTACCATGGTCACTGCGAAAAGAGTTAACGGCATGGCAATATCGAAATTCATATACGCACATAAGAAAAACAAACATTTAAACCTTAAACGTAATTTGCGTGCTTAGAACAGCCAAAGAGGCAATAAGGGCTTCTTCAGTTCGGATGGTTTCTGTTCCTTGCACAGGAACGGTATTAACAACGAAATCCACAATTTCTTCTAAGTTAAGCCCTTCTTGTTCGACTATTTCGTAAAGCCCTTGAGTTGGCGACCCAAAAGCCACGAGAATTTTACCACCTTCCCATCTTTCAGCTATTCTTTCTGCGACCTTGGCGAATGGAACACCGTGTTTGGAAGTGGCAACTGTTAAGTCGAAACCTCTGGTTTTAACCATTTTTCCGAAGGGAAGCTTTTCTGGTGTAACGGTGTAACCCCAATATTCTGGTATTTCGTGGCGGCTTGCAAGTTCAGCCTCAACGTGCTTATCAACTCTTGTAATCCTCACAGTAACCCGTTTACCAGTTGACAGTTCCATGTTCGGGATGAATGCTGGTTTTTCGACGCCTATGTCTACAAATACACCATTTTTCCTTTTGGATAAGGTGACCCCTTCACGGTATTCGCCGACCTTCAATTTGTTCATCTTACGGTTTAGTGGATGATGAGGCGTTCGCAGTGGCGGGAGCACACCAGCGTATCGCAGTTCAGGTTTAAGCGTGAAAAGTTTTTTCCGTAAATATTGTGGTGTATCCATGTAAGCAAGTAACGTTGCGATCAAATCTGTATCTAGAGCCTGATTAACACGCGGATTATCTGGATATACTATGATTTCGTTAACTCCGAAAATTGCGGCTGCCCTGCCAACCAAACCAACCTTTGAAGTTTTCTCTCGCAAGTGTGGAACATCAGAGACGATGGAGACAGGTATCGCGATGGAAAGTTTTCTCTTACTCAAATCATTTTTCGCCTTTGCTAATTGAAGACTGGTTTTCATGAATAAAAGTGTTAAAAACTCATGTTGAACCTTTTGTTTTAAAAGGTAGAAACGCATAGAAATCCGCGATTAATAGTAAATGGTGAACGAATCTTGCCACAAAAAATTCTAGACGATCTTGCTGAAATGAAGAGAATTGACAAGAGTGATATGCTTTCCTTTTGCGTTGAAGCGCCTAAGCATTGCCGAAAAGCAGCAAAACTGGCTGAGGCTGTTCGGATCAATTATTCAAAACCTCAAACAATAATCGTTGCTGGCATGGGTGGTTCAGCCATTGGCGGAGAACTCCTAAAAGACTGGACAAGAGATAAAATCGATGTTCCCATAGAAATTTGCAGAGAATATTCATTGCCAGCTTATGCAAACAAGAAAACCTTAGTGTTTGTCATAAGCTATTCCGGAGAAACTGAAGAAGCCTTAAGCATGTTTTTAGACGCGATTAAAAGGAATTGCATGACTTTTTGCATAAGCTCTGGGGGGAAACTCTTGGAGTTTGCCGCGAAGCTGAAGTTGCCCTATTTACGGGTGCCTTCGGGAATACCTCAACCACGCGCTGCCCTTCCATACTTGTTTCTACCTATGCCAATAATCTTAGAAAAACTCCGCTTAATTTCTAATGTAAACTCTGAGATTTCTGAGGCTATCAAAGTATTGGAGCAAGTTGAGGATGAGAATTCTCCTAAAACTCCTCTCAACGATAATTCTTCCAAAATACTGGCGTCCAAAATTGATGGAACAGTTCCCGTAGTCTACGGTTTTGGGATTTACCGTGCTGTTGCACAACGTTATAAGCAGCAGCTTAACGAAAACAGCAAGATACCAGCTAAATGGGAATCTTTTCCAGAGCTTAATCACAACGAAATTGTAGGCTGGGAAGCAGCAAAGGAACCTGCGAAGTGCTTTTCCATAATCTTTATTCGAGACAAGGATGAACCTGAGGAAATAAGGCAGAGAATTGAAGCCACAAAAGAGCTGATATTTCAAGAAGCAACGAAAAAGATCTTTGAAGTATGGAGTTCAGGCCAAAGTAGGTTAGCTAAAATGTTGTACACTATTTACATCGGTGATTTCACAAGCGTGTATTTGGCTATACTGCGTGGTGTAGATCCAACACCTGTAAAAACGATAAGCTTGCTAAAGGAGAGAATAACACAAAGCGGGACAAAGAAGAAAATAATAGGTGAACTGCAGAAACTCTGTGAAAAGTGACATGTGGCTTATGCGTTTCTCTTTATGAAATCGTCGAAGGCTTTTTCAGCGGTTTCGAGTGGCATTAGTTGGGGTGGATGTTTGAATGCGTAAGCGGAAATCGGCAGTATTACTCCTTTCATTTTTCTGTTCAAGGCAATTTTCACAGCTCTTACTACGTCAAATAGCGCAGAACCAGCATTCGGCCCGTCAACAGTTGAGAGTCTCAAATCTATTTGCATTGGCACTTTGCAGAAGTACAACCCTTTAATCCAGAAGTAGCTGTCGCGTTTATTCTGTAAAAAGTCAACGTAGTCTGTGGAGCCAGCAACCACATCAGCCTTATACGGCAGTGCTGATTCAACAGATTTTGTCTTAACAATCCGTTTAACATCTCTTGTTCGTTCCAAAGTGTCTAAGGATTCCGTGCCTCCGCCAACATCAAGCTGATAAGTTTCAGTTATGCGAACTCCATGCGTTGAAAGCAGCTTCAGCAAGGTTTTATGCAATGTTGTTGCGCCCACTTGATCAATTAGGTCGTCGCCTACAAGTGGTAGTTCCGCCTCTTCGAAACGTTTAGCCCACGCTGCATCGCTAGCAATAAAAACTGGTGTAGCATTGACAAAGGCGCACCCAGCCCTTAATGCCTGTTCAGCATACCATTGGGAAGCCTTAACCGCTCCGCTTGGAAGCAAATTAACCACGATTTCTGTATCCGTTTCTTTTAGCGTGTCTGCAACGTTTGTTGCGGGTAGGTTGCTTACTTGCACGATGTTTTTTGTGTATTCACCTACACCATCTAAGACTGGACCCTTATGCACCGTAACATCAGTCTGAGGAACATCAACAAGTTTCAATGTGTTGTTTGGCTGTGCAAAAATGGCTTCAGACAAGTCTTTTCCAACTTTTCGGTTGTCAATGTCAAAGGCTGCAACTACTTGGATGTCTCTTGGGTGGAAATCTCCAAGAAAAAGGTTGCCAATTCCAATACATTCTTCCGGTCTTTCGCACTTATTATAATAGTGCAAACCCTGAACAAAAGCTGAAGCGCAGTTTCCTACACCTACTAGAGCAACTTTTATTTTCGACAATTTTTCGCCACCTCATTAACTCTTCCTTATTTTGCGACTGCTTTATTAAGTGCTGTGCTGCCTAATGGCTGAAACTAGAATGATGGACTAGGCTTTTCAAACTGATGTAACTGTTCTATTGGCATATACTCTTCCAGTATGTTTGACCTTTGAAGAACTTCTCTCCATAAGTCAAGTCCTTTGCTGGTTC
>JACUTN010000134.1 GCA_014859805.1 Candidatus Bathyarchaeota archaeon | reverse complement strand
TCAAGATAGACATTCCATGGAAGAACATTGCAAAGTACGTTTTTGCTTCAGCTGTCATGGCAACTGTTCTATTTATTATCCCGCATCCAACAAGAATATATTTGACTTTAATCGCAACAGCAATAGGCGGAATTATGTATCTAACATTGTTAATGGTAATTGACAAGGAAGCAAGATTGTTGATTCATTCTATATGGAGAGAAATTAAATTCAAAGTCGAAGGAATAATGACTTAAGCTTCATTACTCCATAACTCAAGGAAAAGCACCTTCAAAGCTTTCATGAAAGCGCCAAAGTTAGTTAACAGCAGAACGTTCTCATCAACCATCTACTAAGCTCGTTAGCTCTTCAACGTGCCGCGTGTGCTAATTAAGCGATATGACTGAAACTCGAAAATATAGAGTACGAATTCATAAACAATAATTGCGTGAGCGTTTTTCTTTACAGTGAGGGTTAACCTTTGGCTAAGACTATATCATTAAAAGTAGGCACTGAAAAAAGGAGAACTGTCATTTTAAAGTCTCGCCTTGATCTTGCCACAATAAGAATGTTAGGAGAAAAAATGAAGAGAAAACTTTTTGTTAGACTAGGCTTTTTAAAGCCTAAACCTGAAGAAATACGCCTTCTCCTCGCTGAAAAATTTTATGAACCCTACATTGTTGTTGGAGGCAAGTATCTTCTTGATTACTGCAGAGACTGCATATTCACCCTTAAAGTCGATCCGAAAGCACAGGAAATCACCATTCTTGGTCAAACATTTAAACCTGAGCCTAGGAACGATGCCTCGGGGCGCCCCTGTAAGGTAATTCGACTTAAAGGGGAAGGAAGCTTTCATTATGAGGATGAAGGATACTTCATTCTCGACAGAATTGGCCGCGAAGTCCCGCCTGAACGATTATCTTTCGCTCCTTTAAAAGAGCAAACTATTGAAAAAATAGACGCTAACATAAAGTCAGAGGATGTCAAAATCTCTGAAGAGGAAGCAGTTAAATTTCTCGGGTCAAGAATAGCCAAAAGACCCTCAGACGCAAAAGTAATCGTTGATGAAGTGTTAGAAGTATCCGATCATATCCTGGTTTACTGTCCCACGTATAAACTTGCATTCCAGAACTTAAGAACAGGCGAAGAAGCCATTTTGGAAATAGATGGCATTACAGGCAGGATAATTTCCTGCAGAAAGGATCGACATACATTTTAGTTTCCTCTAAACTAAAGACCTACTCTTTTTCGTTTTTTGTCAGAGCTACGTTTTTGCTAGTTACTTTACATTAAGCATGTTTTGAGGTTAACGCAAGTCTATTAGACTATATGTAGTCGTTTCGTAATTTTTCCTTTGTTTAAGTATCAAGATTATGATTGCGACTATGGCTATACTTCCGATAAGATCAGGTAAGAAAAACATGTAAAAGCTATACTTGTCAAACTTCGTGATCATAAGATGAATGCTTCCATGTCCTTCAATGAAGACGTTGAAAATCCATTTAGAAGAACTTCGAGGTATTTTAAGATCAAACTCGTTCAATTCATACGTACCTGAAGAGTCTAGGTTTAATGTCCAAGTATAGGCAAAAAAATCGTTTTCTGCAATCTCCATCTCTGTTCCTTCAACGATTGGATAGCCAATTAAAGTCACATTAAAACTCGTTCCTGGGGTGTCCGTCCAGCTTTTTACATGCCAGTACTCGTCTAGACCCAATTCAACTATGATGGTGAAGGGGCCATTTGCAGGGTAAACCTCCTTATGATCAACGATTTCTCCATAGGTTTTGGGAAGGAAATACCACGTAAGAACAGCCATAACCAATATTATCAATATTAAAGAAGCCCAAAGCAACGCTGACTTTTTTCTGTTCAACCTTCGTTGAGGAAAATACTCATCATTGAACATCAGAGGTTCACCCCGCTCACCATAGAGAGGCATATCACCGCCAGAATTCTACCTCGGTTTTCTAGACTAGCCCATAAAGCTCTGAGACCTAACATACACTTATAATTTCTTCATCACAAGTTTTGAGCCGCAATCAAGATTTTGAATGCAATTACAATACATCAAGGATGCGGTAAGAAAGCTTCTAGTAAATAACCAATTCTCGATACAAGTTCTCATTTACAACGGCAATTCTAATTTTACATCAGAACAAAAAGCAGAATTTCACTCATTAAACTATTCAGGCGATTGGACGTACTTCAACATCATCAAAACGACAGCTATATCGTTTTGTTCCAACACCAATCGCACCAGAAGTTAGGTTTCCACCGCTTTCCTGATCAATAAAGTATTGTGTTCCATCAACCCAAACATTGATGACCTGCCCTTGAACGCTTACCCGTACATCATACCATTGCTTTTCAGTCAAAGTGACGGCTACAGAAGAGCCAACTTGCTCCTCAACGCCCCCTATCCTTCTATACAATCTCATTTCATCCTTATCTTCTGATAGAAAGAGAAAATAATAGTTAGATTCGTTTTGGAAACGGAAGAATAAAATTGCTCCTCCAACAGGCGGCGTACCAGGAGGCAAATTGAATTTAACTTTAACTTGAAAGATGTAGTCAGTCCAGTTTGCATTGCCTGCGATGCTGCACGCTCTTTCATCCTTTTTATCGGCTTGTTCGTACACTGTTGTTCCATCAGTTTCAGTTTGCCAAGTTCCCGAATATACGGTCCATCCATCAGGGGCTTCGGGAGGAACATGTTCATTAAAGTTATCAAAGAATAAACCGACCATTACATTAACTGTGGCAGTATACCATTGAAAGGAAAGGACCGCAGCTGGAAAAAGCAAGCAGAGAAAAACAATCAACGGCAACTTCGCACCCATTCGCCTTTCCATACTCAAATCCTTCA
>JACUTN010000133.1 GCA_014859805.1 Candidatus Bathyarchaeota archaeon | reverse complement strand
GCGCGCCCGATTCAACCATTGAGTTATGTTGAAGGCGCTCTGACGTTGAATTCAAGAAGGGCAGCACTAAGCTGCTCCATCCAATTCTCTTACTATCATTTCATGCAAAACTTGGTGCCGACCAAAGCATAGTAGCAAAGATTTTAGTCTACCCTGTTCATAAAGTAAGCTAGGTTAAGGACTAAAATGGCGCAAAAGCATCTAACCGAATTCTCTCATGCAAAGGCTAAACCTTCAGAAGAAACCAAAGTGAAAGCCCCGTCCTTCACGCAAGCCGTAGCAAAGGAAAAACGTGTTTTCCCGCCAGTAACTCCTGAAAACTTGCCGCTTTCATACTTCGTTTCAGCCACATACAATGGAAAAACTAGAAAAGCATCAATCAAACTTTATGAACCGAATTCAGGTCAAATCTATTTCTGGTATGACAACACAGGACACATGCCATACTGCCTAACCAACCTTTCACCATACGAACTTGGAAAAATCAACCGCCTAATTCAGCATTCAGGCTTCGACCATTTCGAGATAGTTGAAAAGTTCGACCCATTACTTGATGGAAAGGTGAAAGTAACAAAAGTCATATCAAAAGATCCACTGGCCATTGGCGGCCGCCCATCAGGATGCATAAGGGACATAATCCCAGAAGACTTTCCAAAAATATCAGGAACACCAATATCTCCAGAGGAAATCAAAGTCTGGGAAGCCAAGATAAAGTACTACCAATCCTACATTTATGACAGGAACCTTTGGCCTGGAATGATTTACGAAGTCAAAAATGGCAATCTTGTCCCAAAGTCCTTGAAAGAAGCTGAAGAAATGACCAAGCACATACGTGAAATTTTCAAAGACGCCACGTCCGAAGAGCAACAGTACATTGAGCAGTGGGCTAGGCTTTTGGAATATCCAGCCCCAAAATTCCGCCGCGTGGCACTAGACATAGAGGTTCACTCACCAATTCCAACAAGGATGCCTGATCCACGCGAAGCCGCTTACCCAGTCGTGTGCGTATCGCTCTATGGCTCTGATGGACAGAAGAGAGTTTTACTATTAAAGAGACAGAATGTTCGAGAAGGAACTGAACATCTTCCAGCCGATGTGAACCTTGAGTATTTTGATTCTGAAGAGAAACTCATAAGAGCGGTTTTTGATGCTTTGTGGAATTATCCCTTCGTCCTCACGTTTAACGGTGACGATTTTGACCTGCGTTATTTAACTCACAGGGCAGAAAACTTCGGTTTTAGACGAAATGAAATTCCAATAGAGGTTGGTAGACGCGTTTGTTCACTAAAGTATGGCGTACACATCGACCTATACAAGTTCTTCTTCAACCGTTCAATCCAAATCTACGCCTTCAGCAACCGCTATCGAGACGTCAAGCTTGACGATGTTGGTAAAGCCCTAATTGAAACAGAAAAAATCAAGCTGGACAAGAGCATAGGCGAATTAACCTACACAGAGCTTGCCAAATACTGCCTTAGAGATGGTGAAATCACTCTTAAGCTCACAAGCTTCGAAGACGACCTAGTCATGAAGCTCATTCTAGTTCTAGCCAGAATCAGCAGCATGCCCATGGAAGACGTGAGCCGCCAAGGAGTATCAAGATGGATAAGAAATTTCATGCACCGCGAACACCGCAGAAGAAACCTGCTCATCCCAAACGCAGCAGACATCCTAGCCACAAAAGGCAAGACAGCAACAAAAGCCATCATAAAAGGCAAGAAATACAAAGGCGCCATCGTCGTCGAACCAGTTCCAGGCGTCCACTTCAACGTTGCAGTTATGGACTTTCCAAGCCTATACCCATCCATAACAAAAGTTTGGAACCTCGGCTACCAATCCATACGTTGTCGACATCCAGAATGCCGTAACAACCTTATCCCTGACACACCTCATTGGGTTTGCACAAAAAAACGAGCGCTAGAAAGCCTACTAATCGGTTCACTTAGGGACTTGCGAGTCCGATGGTACAAACCAAAATCAAAAGACAAAACTTTACGAGCAGAATTGAGAAGCTGGTACAAAATTATTCAAGGCGCCCTTAAAGTTATCTTAAACGCTAGCTATGGGGTTTTCGGAGCTGAATCCTTCGACCTTTATTGTCCGCCAGTGGCGGAAGCAACGGCAGCCATCGGAAGACACTCAATAACCCAAATAATTGACAAAGCAAGAGACCTCAAAATCCAAGTGCTGTATGGCGACACTGACAGCGTTTTCTTAAAGAACCCATCAAAAGAACAAATAAAAGAACTTGCCCAGTGGACTGAGCAGGAATTAAAAATGAGCTTGGATGTTGACAAGGTTTACAGATACGCAGTTTTCAGTTCGCGAAAAAAGAATTACTTGGGGGTTTTGGAGGATGGAAGCGTTGACGTTAAAGGATTAACAGGCAAGAAAAGGCACATACCATTGTTCATCAAAAAAGCCTTCAATGAAATGAAAGAACGCTTGGCACAAGTTAAATCACCAGCAGATTTCGAAGATGCCAAAAAAGACATATGTGAAATCGTCCGCAACCGCCATACACAGTTGAAGAGAAGAGAATGGGAAAATCTAAGCGAATTAGCATTCAATGTGGTTTTAGGCGAAGCACCGGAACACTACAGAAAGACAACGCCCCAACACGTTAAAGCAGCGAGGATTCTCCAAAAAAGAGGAGTGGAAGTGAAAGCAGGCGACCTAATGAGCTTCGTGAAGGTTGTTAAAGAACCGCACGTCAAACCAGTCGAGTTGGCAACGAAAAATGAGATTGACGTTGACAAGTACGTAGCTTACCTCCGTTCGACCTTTGACCAAGTATTAGACGCAGTAGGTTTAGACTTCGACGAAATAATAGGATTGACGAAACTGGAACGCTTCATGTAA
>JACUTN010000132.1 GCA_014859805.1 Candidatus Bathyarchaeota archaeon | reverse complement strand
AGGGCCGGTCGTCTAGCATGGTTAGGACACTTGCATTTATAAAGCAAGCCTGAAGCAGCCCTTACGAGGCTGAGGTCGCCGGTTCAAGTCCGGCCCGGCCCACCACACGCGTTGCAGATTCTCTATGCAGACTGCAGAAAGTAGACCCTCCTATAGTCTTTTGATAGAAACGTTATTTGGGGCCGAACAGATTTTGTGTGCTACGTGTTTGGTAGGCCCTAAGAAAAGAGTGTTTATAATGTCGAATAATCTCCAAGAAATTCTATAATTTCTCTTGGATTGAAGATGCTGAAGTATGCGTTCCGCAGTTTTCTACCAATTTTTGGGACTAACCCCACAGCGTCTGTTCCAAGTTTGCTTACAACAGCATTTTCGAACAATCCTAAACGCTCAATGCTTACCACATCACGGTTGCACCCCGTCTTTTTTAAGGCTAACACTATCTCATTAAAGGATGCACCTAAGACGATGAGTCTGTCCAACAACGATTTTGTCCAGCCTCTGTAAAGACCAAGCTGCTTTTCTGATAACACAGCCTCAACACGGCTCTTCTCTTTGTCAACACCGCAAATTTTGACGGTCAATGGCAAGTTTTCAACGAAACCAAACAAGTCAGCTATCTTCTCGAGTGCCATTTTTCTTCCATCGACAAGTTGCGCTTGCAGAAGTTTCAGTGAGATTGCAGCTTCAACAGTGTTAGGTGAGACAATGCCTATGTCTACGTACAGTCCTTTTTTGTTCAAAGATGCCACATACCCTTTTACCGTGGAAAATTTTTCTACATTCTGCAAAAATGTGGGGCACAGTCCTATTTGTTCGCGTAAATAATTTAACGCAACCTTTTCGTCTTCACCTGAAACTGTTATCTGAACCAATCCGCGAGAAGAGACTCCGCGGATTTTCGTCTCAACTTTTAAACCTTTAAGCATGGACTGTAATTTTTCGTCAACAAGTTTCAATTGAGAATTATTGTACACTTTTGTGGGCAGCGTCACGGTAGGCATTTGCAGTCGCCAACTAAAGTCAACATCTCTCTATGTAACTTTTGTAATCTTGTGATGGAAGAGGGCGGCAACTTTTCAGAGCGTAATTTTTTGATCGTTCTTTCTATTGGCACCCGCCGCGACCCTTCAATCAGCTTGTCTGCGTACGAGACAATTTTCTCCTCAATTGTTTGTGGGATGTAAATGTCTTTTGGCCATCCCAACCGCTCTGCCTCTTTCACTGCTATTCCGCCGCCAACATGTCTCTTTATTATTGATATGACTGGTTCTGGTGAACCGAGTGATTTTGCGATTTTTGCCCCCACAACTGCGTGATGAACGCTGTGAGTTTTTGAGCGTCCAATGTCGTGTAGTAGGGCTCCTATCTCTACAAGTCCTAAATTGACGTTTATTCCCTTTTCCTTGCATTCTTCTGCGATTTCTAAGGCGAGTTCAGCCACTTTCTCGCTGTGTTTTATTACGTTTTTTGAGCATCCACTTTCATGGAGAAATTGTATTGCTTGTTCTCTTGATGGAAGCTTTTCACTCACCCATTTCCTTCCTCAACTGTTCAACTTTCTTTGCTACTACTTGAATGATTTTGTCATTGTCATAATGCATTAAGGGCTTAGCACATGTGGGGCATTTAAAAAGGAGTTCAACAGCCTCCTCAAACGGGATTCTTCTGCATCCTGGCGTGTAACAATAATAGAAATCATGGTTCTTCTCATATTCCAACCTGAGAACAAGTTTTTCAAGTACTCGACGTTTTTGGCTTAGTATGAAACCCTCCAGTTGGTCTGGTTGCAACCTCCAGTGAAAAATGAACCATCCGGTTTTCGGGTCACGTGTTCTCCTTAGACCCACAAGAGAATGGTCATAGAGTTTGTAGAGAATTTTTCGGACAGAATTTAATCTTATGCCAGTTTTGTTCGCTATCTCATCATCCGTTGTCTCAGATGAGTCTTTAAGAATATCAATTAGTTTGACAGCTTCTTCCTCGCCTAGAGCTTCTGCAACCTTCATCAACACTGAATCATTAATATATGTCAACATGGTGACCCTTTCTGCCTAGCTTGTTAAACACTGGTTTCTCTACAATAATTATAGGTAATCTTTAATTTAAATCTCTTCTTAATTATTCACTCTAGTTTTCTTAATCGCTTAAATACGTTATGTTAATTTTAGACTATTTTAGTGACACCGCAAAGGCAAATGAAGCAGTGCAGATTTTAGCAAAAAACAAGACAGCTAGCTTAAAAGTCTATGTTTGTTGATTCTGTGGAAATAGTCCTGTCAATCTAATTTTTCGGCACTCTGAAATGTGATCCTTTTCCAGCGCTTACGTAATCTCCGCCTATTCCACGTATTATAGATGCTATTTTTGCAAAGTTGTCTGAACCTAGAAACTGACGAGGCTTTATCATTATGTAATCTTGTTTCTCCTCAAAACTTAACAGGTTCTCCAAGTCTTCTGGAAACATCATTCTAATGTCGTCTATTGACGTCTTTTTTCCGTAAACTTCTGGTGTTACAGGTGCAGGAGCAGCAGGCGTAGCCGGTGGTTGAGTGATTTGTGAAACCGCCAAAGACTTTAGTGACCCTGAAACTTGCCTAAGGTCTTCTGCAACGCTGTTCAAGATTATGAGAAGCTCATCAATCCTTTCTGTAAGTTTCTCAACCTTCTCCTTTTCTTCGCTCATAACCTTTTTCCTTCTAAATCCTTAATACTCATCGCATTTATTAATTGTTTGTTAACTTCAAAAAACCACAATATGTTAAAAAACGATTGAAGGAAGCCTCACCCATGATTGAGATTGATGGAAGCAAAAAAAGCGGAAGCGGTACAATCCTCAGGCTATCCGTGGCTCTAGCTGCCATAA
>JACUTN010000131.1 GCA_014859805.1 Candidatus Bathyarchaeota archaeon | reverse complement strand
TAAACTTAATAGGTTGTCTTACATATACCAACCAGAAAAGGTGAAACAACATGGAAAGGCAAAGACAGCAATCTCAATACCCTTGGATTCCAGGCGCAACAACAGTTGGCGTAGTATGCCCAGAAGGCGTCATCTTAGCTTCTGAAAAACGTGTTTCATACGGTTATCTCATCGTCAGCAAAGGCGGAAAGAAAGTTTTCAAAATCACCGACCGCATAGGTGCCGCTTGCGCCGGACTTGTCTCAGACATGCAAATCCTCGTCAGAGAGGTAGAAGCCTACTCAAACCTATACAGCCTAGATGTGAGCAGACCGATCTCTGTAAGGTCAGCAGCAAAACTCATGTCAACCCTGCTCTTCAACCGAAGACTTGCACCGCTAATCACACAAACAATAGTAGGCGGACTAGACGAAGAAGGAGCAACACTTTACGCGCTGGACATCATGGGCTCAGTAATACCTGACGAGTACGCAGCTGTAGGCTCCGGAACAGAAATTGCCATGGGATTACTCGAAGAAGGATACAAAGAAAACTTGACCATAGAAGAAGCAAAAAACCTAGTTACCAGAGCCATAAAGTCAGCCATAAGCAGAGACATCATGAGCGGAAACGGAATAGACTTCCTAATAATAACAAAGGACGGAATACGCGAAGAGTCGATGAAATTTTAAACCCAAAACTTTTTACAAAGCTTAGCCATCCTCTGAAATGCCCATCACTAACTGTTAAAGTGGGAAGATAGCAAATTGTCATTCCAACTAAGCCTAGAAGAAGGAAAATTCCTCGTCAGACTAGCACGCAAAGCTGTGAAAGAGCATCTACAAACCAGAAAACAAATCAAAGTTCCAGAAGACACTTCTCAAAAACTTTCACAACCTTGCGGAGTATTCGTTACAATAAACAGCATAAAATCCGGAGAGAAAAAATTGAGGGGGTGCATCGGCTACCCATACCCCACCACTCCACTGACCCAAGCAGTCATTGAATCCGCCATAAACTCAGCAACCCAAGACCCCCGCTTCTATCCAATTTCATTAGATGAACTTGAAACCGTAGTCTTTGAAGTAAGCGTACTCACCCCACCTCAAATAATAAAAGTGGAAAAACCAAGCCAGTACCCCTCAAAAATTAAGGTTGGAGAAGACGGATTAATCGTTGAAAAAAACGTTTTTAAAGGATTGCTTCTTCCCCAAGTACCAATTGAATGGAAATGGGACAACGAACAATTCCTATGTCAATGCTGCATCAAAGCTGGTTTACCACCAGACTGCTGGCTGCTCAAAGACACTAAAATCTACAAGTTCCAAGCCATAATTTTTGAGGAAGAAAAACCCAGAGGCGAAGTGAAACATAAACCCCTCGGCGGGAAATAGTCCATGCGAGTTTATTTTTCTCCATGCGGCATAGGCCTCGGACATGTTGGAAGATGCATTCCAATCGCCAGAAGACTTGGAGAGAAAAACATTGAAGTAATGTTCTCCACCTACAAAGAAGGAATACGTTACGTTGAAAGGGAGAACCTTGCGCTGGTCAAAGCTCCGCCAATCGGTTTTCAAGTCAAACCAGACGGAACAATAGATTTCAGACAAACAGCAGTCAATCCAGGCCCATTTTTCGCATCCTTCACCTTCATGAAGCAAGTAAACGCTGAAATAGAAGCCATTGAAAGCTTCAAACCAGACGTAGTTGTTTCAGACTCCCGCGCCTCACCCCTATTGGCAGCAAAAATCTTAGGAATCCCCAGAATATGCATCCTAAATCAGTTTCAGGTAATAATTCCACGGAAAAAACATTTTCTGCGTTTAGCAAGATTCGCAGATTCCATGACACTTGCAATAATCGGAAAGATGTGGACAAGCGGAAACGTCGTGTTAATACCGGATTTTCCTCAACCGTACACGATAAGCACTGGCAACCTAAACGTTCCAAAATCCTACAGAAAAAAAGTAAGGTTGATAGGGCCAATTTTATCAAAACATCCAAACAAACTGCCAACTCAGAAAGAACTCCGCAAAAAACTAAAGTTGTCTTCGGACAAACCAGTTATCTTTGCACCTATAAGCGGTCCTATTAGGGAGAGAGCCTTCTTGACAGGAATGTTAAGGAGGATCTTGCTTGAGTTTCCAGACGATTTCGATGTTGTTTTGTCGCTTGGCTACCCAAATGCTGACACTAAACCCATATCGCACGGTAATTTGAGGATTTATAATTGGATTCCAAACCGTTTTGAATACTTGAAAGCTTGTGATGTGGTTGTAAGCCGTGCTGGACATGGAACCCTAATGCAGTGTATGTGCTACGGAAAACCCATGATTCTAGTGCCAACACCCAGCCATACAGAGCAACTCAACAACGCAAAACAAGCTGGAAAATTAGGTGTTGCAAAGGTAATTGAACAGGAAGAATTAAACAAACAAAAACTATTGGAAAGTGTCCACCAAATCTTGGAAAGCGAAATTCCCGAAAAGCTCAGACAAGTTCAAAAAGAAGTTATGGAATACAACGGCTTAGAAAACGCCGTAAAAACAATAATTGAAACAGCAAAAAAGCCTTCAAAGATTAAAATAAAAGCGAATATTTTAAGTTAGACAACTGTAAGGTGAAAGTATGTTCTTACCACGAAATATTCTGGAAGAAAAACTCCGAAACATGTTAACCGAAGACATTGGACAAGGCGACGTAACCACAGCATTAATCGTTCCAGCAGACAGCACTGCAGAAGCAGAGATAATATCAAAGGAAGCGGGAGTTATAGCTGGAATGGAAGAAGCCAAAATATTAGTGGAAAGCCTAGGACTCAAAGCCAAAATTTTGGTTCCAGACGGAGAAAAAATCAAAGCGAAAATCATTTTGATGAAAATCTCTGGACA
>JACUTN010000008.1 GCA_014859805.1 Candidatus Bathyarchaeota archaeon | reverse complement strand
TGTCCCCTTATCAGCATTTTAACATTGAACCTCTTCAATACTTGATTTGTTATGTCTTCGCCGAAGAGTTTACCAGCACCCCGTGGGGATTCACATACTCCCTTAATCATTTCGGTTGGGTCGCTCCACAGCATGTCTTCAAGCAGTCTTTGCTTTGGATGTTTGATGTGAGCGTATGCCAAGTCTTCTAATGTTCTTGCTTGTGGTGACAAGCCTCCATGAATCATTAGGTAACGCTCTTCCACAACCACTGCGTTATAGAGATGTTTGAACAGCTCTCGGATTTTTGAGTAGGCGTCCATCCACTTTTCTCCGAATCTTGCTTGAAACTGCATCGGTAAATCGTGTGGAGAAGCTAGAAGGTCTTCTGGTCCCTCGTGGTTCCCACGCATCAGAATCACTTGCTCTGGAAATAGAAGCTTCAGCTTCAAGACAATATAATAGACTTCTGCCGAGTGAATGCCTCGATCGCCATAATCGCCAAGAAAGATTAGAATCGCCTTGTTGTTCCGCTGCATTTTCAGCAGGAAATTTGTTTCTGTGAGAATTCGAGTTAGGCTTTCCAAGTCTCCGTGTAAATCGCTGACTACTATCGCTTGGCCAAAAGGTTTGATTTCAGCAAGTCTACCTACAATGTTGAAACTTCCAACTTGCCCATTTTCTCTGGCAAGTACTTGCACAGTTTCTTCAACCAATCGAGTGAAATCTTCGCATTGAACTTCTAGGGCTTCTTTGATGATTTGCGAGAGGTCTGTCTGCAACAATTGCACCTTAGACTTCGATAAGAATTCTTTTGCCCATAAAATCAAAAACGTTTTCCTCGATTTCCTTTTTCTGACTCTGGATTCTGTCCAGTGTTTCCTGTAATTTTCGTTCTGTGGTATTTTCTTGCAATTCGATCCGCTTCTTTCCTTTTTTCAATTTCTTAAGCTCTTCTTGAAGTTTCAACAGGTTTCCTTTTATCTTTGCTGTTTCGGCTGAGGTTGAAATCTGCTTTTTTCGAATTATTGTCTCACGACATTTTTGATGAAGAGCATCTAAAGAGTTCTTGTTAAAAATTCTGTTTATGTCTTGTTCTGCTTTTCGTTTTCTGTCACGCTTCAGTTTCAATTTTCCCTCAGACATGGAGCCAGCCAGTTTTTTGAGAATTTGCTCTAAAATTGGGTATCCTGCTTCTTCAGCTGCAAAAGCATCGAAAGGATCTTCAATGTAGTGGTTGAGTTTCTCTAAGTGTTCTGGTGTTAAACCGCCTTTACGGAACACTTGTGACTGAAATTTTATGAATGGTTTTCGAAGATGCCGCAGATTATGTTTTACTTCCTTCCGCAACTTTCCTATTTCCATGCCTATTTGACTCAGTTGAGTCAAGCTCTCTCTATTTTTAAAATCCGCTATTTTTTGTTGCGTTTCACCTATTTCCTTTTCAATTGAAGCCTTTTCGGTTTCGTTTTTCTTTCTATGGGCTTCTAAATCTGCCAGTTGCCCTTGAAGGGCCAAGAGATTGTTGATAATTTGGAATGTTTCTTCTAAGGTTTTAGTTTTAACATACTCTTTTGTTAGGAAATTTTGAAGCTCTTTCAAGGATTCCTTTGCTTTTTCGAAGACTCCTAGGAATTTTCTTCTGTCCATGATGAAGAAAGGTGATATTCGCGGAAACCAGTTTCTAATGTCAACTTCGGTTACTATAAACGCTTTTTGAGTTTCTTGGATGAAATCTTGGAAGCTGTCGTAGGAGACTTTGTCTGGAACTTCAATCTGCTGTGTTCTTTTAAGGAATAGACGTGCCAGCTTGTTTAGCGCTCTGGCTTTTCCATAGGTTTTCCTGCTTCTTTTCTCAATCTCTTTTCTGCTATTCTCTAGCAACACTTTGCAAACATCTGTGACATTATCAAGAACCTTTTTCATTTCATCAATTAGTTTTTGAGCTTTTTCATGAACTGGAATGAAAATCGAACCAGTTTCTCTTTCAAGCCACCCTTCAACTTCCTTTGAAGAGAATTTTAGAGGTTCCGACAATGAACTTCCCATTAAAGAAATATATGTAAGATATATTTATTTTAAGTTTTTCTCGGAACAATTATACTCTTTTTTGAGTAGCTACTCTTAAATAATTACTCCGCTACATACGGATTTCAAATGATTTAAGGGGTTGCAAATGAATACCAAGACAATTGCATCTATAATAATATTCGCTGCGCTTACCATCGCTCTTAACTTGTCATCACCTATAAAGATTCCAGCGCCATACGCACCGTGGCTCATATACCAAATATGGGAAATACCGATTGTTGCTGCATTCTTACTTTATGGAGCTGTGGTAGGGTTTACGATAGCCGTACTAAACACTCTTGTATTACTGGCTGTATTTCCAGGAGAACTTCCCACAGGGCCACTCTACAATTTAGCAGCCATACTAAGTATGCTCTTAGGCATAATTGTAGTCAAGAAAATTATCGACCGACATTCTGGAAAGTTTGGAGAAGCTTCTTCAAGCATTCTGGTCACCTCGTCAGGAATTATCTTTAGGATGGTGGCCATGGCGTTCGTAAACTGGGCGTTCCTTCGTTTTCCACCTCCAGTTGGATTCAGCATGCCTGAAGAGGCAATAATTATGTATGTTCCGCTTGTAGTGATTTTTAATGCTACGTTGGCGATTTACACTATTCCCTTAGGCTATTTCGTGGCGAGAGCTGTGAAATCAGGTGTAAAAATAACTTAGGTAAATGCAAGCTCTCTAAAACCTAGTGATCTCGTTAGTATTTTGGCATTAACTTCTCCAGCCTTGAAGACTCCACCAGTTTTCACATTGTTCACAATCAATACTGCTGGTGCAAAAAGGTTTGGGTCGATTTTGTAGAAGTCATAGTTTGCTTCTTTGAAAACTTCTATGAAGGGCTTCCCATAGGCTTCAGAAGCTTTGGATGGTGCTTTACTGACGATTTGCTTTAGTTCTTCTTCATCGTCGCATTCAACAACATAGTAGGCCACTCCGCCATAGAGAATTGCGTCGTTTGTTCTCGCCATCGCGTGTATAAACTTTGGATGGGTGGGAGGGATTGGTGCACATCCCCAAGCACACAATATTGCTTTTGGATTTAATCCAAGCTTGTCAAGTTTGTGAATTCCAGTTTCAACTATTCTACCTGAAACCTGTATTGCGCCGGCTATGCTGGCTGTAGGAGCTAAAATCACTGCCAAGTTTTCCGGGGAAACGTTACATTCCTTTTTGAAACGTTCCAACAGTTTTGCTGGAGGATACTTATCAGTTTCTAGAACGACGACTGCTTTGTCGAAAACATCGCTGTATCCAATTCTGTCGTAGATTTCCTTAGGCTTTAGTGCAAGGGCTCTTGCTGGTCCCGAACCTATTGCGAAATAGTCTCCGTCTTTTATTTGCCAGCCTGCATACTGCGAACCCAATGTTGCGATAACTGGATGGTCTGTGTAAACGAATATTGATGGAAGTTCAAGTTTTCCGTATTTTCTGTAGGTTATTTCTGTTTTTCCACATCCGCCCATGCATATTTCCGTTATGATCTTTCCAGCTTGAAATCCGCCTTTAGCCTTTATCCCAGCATCCACAATGGTTGTTCCAGAACCTGTTTTTTCAACAATAATCCCGTAATAATCTGGTTTTTCAAGTATTTTTTCTAGTAGTTTCCATGCTAAACTGTTTACGCTTAATCCATCTTTCAATAGGTTTTCTCTCCAGTTCATGCTTAGAGAAGCTTTTCATAACTGCTTAATTGGGGATTTTTCTCTTTTGAGACATAAAGTTTGCCTTTTCCATTTTCTGTCAAGTCTCCGAGAAAAAGGTAGAAGGGACCTTCAACGATTTTTTCTTCAATTTTGACCTTCTTTTTGATGCTTTCAATCGTGAAGGTTGGTAGAACTGACTCTAAGAATCCTTCTACAACTATTTTTCCGCCAGTCATGCATGCTCCAACTCTTCCTTCACTATCTTTTTGAACGTGAATTGTTCCATTGTGCATTCTTGAACCAGCAAATTGGCCTGCTTTACCATAAATTTTTATTAAGCCCTTCCTCATGTAAGCTCCTGCTTCGTTTCCAACGTTTCCGTAGACGATTATTTTTCCTCCACGCATGCCTCTGTTGCTTCCGCGGTAAGGTGCACCTAGATAGTGGCTGGCGTTTCCGTGGATTTCGATTGTTCCGCCCTTCATCATTGAGCCAGTCCATCCTCCAACGTTCCCGTGCACAGTTATTTTTCCGCCTTCCATTTCCTCGCCAAGATGCATGCCAACGTCTCCGTTAATTGTTATTTCTCCGCTTGTCATGTATGCTCCTATTCTTCTAACCTTGCTTACATCTCCACAGACTGTTATGATTGTTTCTTGTTCTTTTCTGGTTTCCTCAACCTTGAAGAGTTCTCCAAGCCTTTTCTGTTTGTTTCCCTCCCAAATTTCCAGCTCTTCTATTTCTTTCTGGTTTTTGCCTTGGAAAACGTCTGGACTTACACACTCAGCTATTACTGGAAACCTGAATTTTTTTAGGGGATAAAGGTTTATCATTTTAAACATTCGCTTTTACGGTTATTGGGTGCGACACTTCAAGATATTTTTCTGTTACTGGATAATTTTCGTATTCAACTGTCCAGTATTCTCTGAATCTTCTTTTCATTTCCTCAGTTATTTTGATGGGTTCGGATACTTGCACATCAAGCCACATAGTAGTTCCTTTGACATGCTTTAATATCTCTCCGTTCTTGGCAACAGTTTCTCCGCCTTTAACCGTGTAAGCAGCCTGTCTGAAGGCTTTTCTTACAGTCTTGTACTTTCTGGAAGGGTCTATTGTTTCTGGATTCACGTTGTAAATGGCTACGTCGGCGTCTGCACCTACGCCTAAATGACCCTTGTTTTTAAGTCCTAAAGCCTTTGCTTGCCCCGCTCTTGTCACTATTGCAATTTCATAAAAGCCCAATTCACGGTCAATTGACGGAAGAAGACTTCTATTTCTCGCTCGTCGATTAATCCTATTTAAAACTGCTTCTCTGGCTTTTCTACTCATCAACCAAGCCATAATTCTCGGATAAAAAATGAATGGACCCGCGTTTGGATGATCTGTTGTCATAAAGATTTTCCACGGATCCTTAATCAGCAAGGCTAGTTCTAAGCCTATAGACCATTGGATTGCGTGAACGTAGCTTTTACGCCTGTAACGGAAAGGCACAATTCCCGAGCTTGTTTCAGTTTCCACATCATGGTTTACCCACTTATTTCCGCTCAGTTCATGAAGCGTGTACTGGAATGGGCCGTCAGCGGTCATGGTTGTTGTGTCCGTGAATATTACTTGACCCATGTCCAAAGTTACGTGAGAATGGTTGTTGACGTATCTTGCGATTTCCTCTGCTCCGGACTTCAGAGTTCTCCAGTCTGAACCCTTGAAGGCGGAGAACTGGCAATGGGTTATGTGAATTGCTGGCTTATCCTCTGAGGCTAGATCCTCAACGCATTTCATTGTGTCCAAGGCTGTAAGGTAGTTTCCGGGTTTTCCAAGGTTGTTTGTGTGCACGTGAATTGTGTGCGGTAAGTTCAGAAGTTTGTTGACTTTGCACAGTCCACGGACGATTTCGCGCGGTGTTATGCCGAAGTACGGAACTTGGTCGTCTATGCTGCCAACATTGCCGCCAGAGCCCCAAGCTTCTAGGCCTCCTGGATTAACGATTTTTATGGCGTACCCCTTTGTTGAAGTTATCATCCAAGCCACGTATCTTGCGCATTCCTCGATTTCACCTTTTTTCAGATATTCGAGTACAAACCACCAGTCGCCTAGAAGCGGGTAAGTTCCTTTATCAACCATTGGCGTGTCATTCAACTCTTCATGGGTGTGTTTGGCCTCCAATGGAGGCATGGAAGGATTCATTATTGTAGTGTAGCCCATTCTAGCGTAACGATAACCCGTCGTGAACGTGGAAGGAACTGAATATCCAACGCCAGACCTTGTTTTAGGAGTTTTCCGCTCAAAATCACGAAAGTGATCCTCAGGCCTTAGAAGCCTACCAGTGTTCACTTCAGAACCAGCAATGTGGCAGTGAATGTCCACTCCGCCTGGCATGACAATCATTCCAGAAGCATAAATTTTTCTCGCCCTAAGTTCATCTACTCTTTCAACAATTTTTCCATCTTTGATTGCAATGTCCATTTTTTCGCCGTTAACGCCGTTGATAGGGTCGTAGACGAAACCGTTTTTTATTAGAAGCTCCGTTTATGCTGCCTCCACCAGTCTTTTTTCTTTGAGTTTTTTAACCTCTACGAGAATTCTCTTCAGAATTTCCTCGTCTGGAAGAACACCATTAGGCGGGTTAACAACTTTTTTTAGTGGGAGTGGCACGTGGTCCATGCGGTAGGCTGTTCCGCTTGCTTCTATCCCAACGAATGCTGAGGGAAAAACAACATCTGCCATCCGAGTAGTTGCGCTCATATGAGGATCTATAACTATCAACGGGTTCTTAACAAGCTGTTCCGCAACTTTCTTTGGGAAGCTTGCAACAGGGTCAGAAGCAACTATTAGGGCTGCATCTGACTCCCCACGTAAAAGAATGTCTACGACAGATGTTTCTCCAGGATTGTACCGCGGATAGCCCAGTGAAAAGTCTACAGCATAAGGATAGCCCGTCTGCCAAGTGAAAACGGTGTCTACCCCGGTAACGTTGAAGTGCCCCCTCATAGGCATTATCACGAATTTTGTCCGCATGTTCAAATCACGAACTAAAGAAAGCGCAGCATCAACATTTCTGAGTTTGCCTTTGCTCATCGATAATCCAACGCCAAAAAATAAGACTCCGAAGTTGCATCCGATCATCAAATCTGCGATTTCTTCAAGGTATTCCACTGGAATCCCTGCAACCTCGTCAACATCAATTTCTTGTTCGTTGATTAGTGCTCTTAAGGCTTGGAGCAACTCATAATCCTTGTTTGGCTCAACCTGTAAAAAACAGTCAGATATTTCAGCTGATCGCGTTTTCCTAACATCAACAACTATTAGTTTTCTTCCTTCCTTGAACAGTGTCGGCGGAGGCCCTTTTCTAGGCTTAGGCGAGACAAAAGCTTTTTTCCTGAATAAAACTCTTCTGAGAGCACTTTCAATTTTTTTCTTAGCTGCTGAGGCTTTGACTTTTGTTAGGTATCCCTTCCAAGCGCTTTTCTGGAACCTTCCCTCCGAAAAAGCTGTATATCTCTCAATGTGTCGTGGATGTGCACTCCATGGATTACTGCCCCAGTAAACTACAAGGTCTGCTCTATGCCTAATCTGCCCAAGAGTACAAGACGAGATGCCAACATCTTGAATGCTCAAAATCGAAGGCCCGTGACAAACCACTGCTGTGTTATCGATCACTCCTCCAATTTCCTCTGCCAACTCAAGACCTACACGTGTGGCCTCACAGCTTGTTGAGCTCCAGCCGTAGAGTATTGGATAGTTTGCTTTAGTAAGGATTTCAGCAGCTTTCCGTGTGGCTTCTTCAAGTGAGACTTCGACGAATTCCCCGTTTTTTCTTATCAGCGGCTTCAAAATTCTATGTTCATTTTTATGGCTTAGAAATTTTGATTCGCACATAGCACAGCCGTTTTTTACCTTGACGATTTTTCCGTTTCTTATTGTTAATTCTATGTCGTCGCATAAGCATCCGCAGACTGGACATGTTACAGCCTTAACAACAGCCATTTTCTGTTTAACATACCCCTTTATGATGTTGCTAAACTGCTACGTTGGCATTAAATCTTTTCGGCTTTCTGAATAGCATGATACCGTTTTTCTCTGTGATGTAGTCGAAGCCTACAGCCAAAAGCGCGTGCTGATTTGTACGAATTCATTCTGTGAAAAATGAATACGTTTTTTAGTCATTCATCTTTCTTTTAGGATTTCATTGTATAGATTTTCATATCTGGGTACGATCTTGTCTGGCGTGTATTTTTTCAGAACTTTCTGTCTAGCGTTTTTACCAAATTCTTCCTGCAGCTTTGGGTCTTGCAAAGTCTTAAGGGAGTACTCTGCGAGTGCTTCTACATCTCCAACTGTGATTAGATAACCGTCGACACCATGAGTGATCAACTCTTTTAATCCTCCAATGTTGCTTGCAACAACTGGAACTTCGCAACTCATAGCCTCCAATGCAGCCAGTCCGAAGCTTTCATCCTCTGATGGCAAAAGGAACAGATCTGACTTTCCAAGTATCTCCTGAACGTTTTTCACATTTCCCAAGAAGTGAACTCTGTCTGATATCTCAAGATTTTTCGCTAGTTTTTCAGCTTTGGGACGTTCAGGACCATCTCCGATAAGTAACAACTTGCAATTGATTTCTCTAGAGGCTGTTCTGAAGGCTTTAATAATGTCGGGTATTCTTTTAAGTGGTCGAAAGTTGGATGAATGACATATGATTTTTTGTTCCCGATCTTTCTTAAGTCTCCTGAACTCCTGTGGGTCAACAAAGTTTGGTATCACCTTGATTTCCTTTGAAATGTTAAATTCGGTCATTGTTCTTTCTTTCAAGTATTCTGAGACTGCTGTTAGCCCATCGCTTTGTTGCATGCTAAACTGTGTTACTTCTTTGTAAGAAGGGTGACTCCCCACTAGGTAGGAATCGGTGCCATGAAGCGTAGTTACCACTTTTGCGGAGTCTTTGCAGATTTGCTTGGCTAAGTAAGCGGACACAGCATTAGGAACAGCGTAATGAGCATGAATTATGTCTAGTTTGTAGGACCTTATGACATCTGCCAGTTTTGAGGCTAGAGCGAGAGAATAACAGCATGGGACACGTTCAAAAAGTGGGTATTCGAGAAGTTCCACCTTGTGAAATGAAACGTCTCCATCCTTTTCTAATCGAACAGGCTTGTCATAGCTGATCAAGTGTAATTCGTGTTTTTTTGCCAGCAGATGTGCCAGTTCTGTGGCGATGATTCCGCTGCCTCCAAAGGTTGGAAAGCATGCGATGCCTATTTTCATCTAAAGAATTCCACCGGATCATCCATCTTTAAAGGAGCATTACAGAAGAATGGTTCGCCGTATTTGACGCCTATTTTCAAACCATAAAACTGGTCTCTCAATTTTATTGACCTGAGAAGACCTTCGACACCAGACATCAGTCTCCTCTGGGATTCGTAAGCATTAATGGCCTCTAGCTTTTTACTATAACTCTCTGTAACATCCACTACAAAAGAGGGAACAAATGGCTGATGTAGCATGTAATAGACAACAGCTCCCACTTCGTAAGCCTTATGGTCTGTTTTGACTTTGACGAGATTTGCAAGAAAGACTGCCTTCTTAGCAAGTTCTTTTCCCACAGCATGGTCAGGATGCTGCTCATCACCGTATGGAGCTACAAGAACTGAAGGCTTGTATTGCCTGATTATATCAGCTAGTTTTTTCGCTTCATCAAAGCTAGAACTTAATTTGCAGTCTCCTAAATCGATGTTTTCACGAATTTGTACGCCTAGTATCTCAGCTGCCTTGGTTGCTTCTCGCATCCTTATCTCTGCTGTTCCTTCGGTTCCCAGCTCGCCCTTAGTGAGGTCTATTATCCCAATCTGGTATCCTTTCTCATGCATCTTAGCAATGAGGCCTCCACAGCAAAGCTCCACATCATCTGGATGAGGACTCAAAGCAATTATATCTAGCATTTAATCACCCTATGCTCGCCGTAGTTGGCGTTAAGGAAATTTTCATGAACAATCTTCAAGAATTCCTTCCCGAATTTTATGAGGTACTCTGTGACATTTATATTCCTTTCTTGGAGATCTCCATAAGGAAAAATGTTGTTGTAGGCTTTGATGATCTGCTGTCTGGTAATTAAGTCATGTTGTTTCAGTCTTGATGTGATTTTGCCTTCTAGGACTTCTATTGTTTTGAGGATTCTGCCTCTTGCAAGTGAACAGGGTCCAATGAGAGTTTCATCGATGGATTCAGCCCCTCGGGTCACTTCAGCCATGCGTCTTAAAGTCTCATCCTTAAAAGAGGTGAAGACATCGTCAATTCTCTGCTTGGCTAGTCTTTTCAATAGCTTCTCTGGGTTGCTCAATTCATGAATTTGGGTTTTATGTTTCTCCAAGACTTTAGATACTTTTTTCTCGACTATTGTAGCCCCAAATCTGGGGAATATGACAGGCATTTCAAGGGAGAAGAAATCGTATATTCCCTTTAGTTGTGCATAGTAAGCTATCTCGTTTGGTCCAGCCGCATAAGCAAATGTTGGAAAAAGGAAATCTTGAGTTATGGGTCTGGTTACGGCGTTAGCGCTGAACCTAGACGGATTTTCGTCTAACAGGTTAAGGAGGTCTTTCTGAGAGAAGATTTTTTTGGCAACTTGAAATTTTCCATTGTATGTTACTCGTAGTCGTTTCCCTTCATCGTCAAGGATGAAGAAATTGCATATGTTGGGTTTTTTGTGGATTTTGGGCGAATAGCCAAGCTTATTTAGTTTTGAACCTGTTTCAGTCAGGATTCGCGTGCATTCAGTTGGCTTTCTAATTAATCTGTCAAATATGGGAATCATCAATTCCCTTAAACTTTTAGGCTCTATCAAGATGAGCCCCAAGTCTCCTAATAGATAAACCATAACCCTGGAGAAAAAATCTCCTATAGTAGATGATTTCTCAATAATTCCATCGATTTCCTTCAACAAATGTGTTTTGAATTCCGAGTTCGGAGAGACACCGTCTATTATTGTTAATATTTTCTTTGCTTCGGATTTGTCGAGACGTATGTGTGAGAAAGCTACTTCTCTCGAGTCACAATGGTAGTGGATCTTGAATGGCTCATTTTGTTTGAACACGGTGATGTGATTAACTTCGGAAATATCGTGGTCCTCGGATGCGTTCCAGAATATGGGAACAAATGAGTGTTCCTGGTCGGATAGTCTTTCACATATTGTAATGGCAGAGATTGCTTTGTAAATCGTGTAGAGCGGACCTGAGAATATGCCGGGTTGCTGACCTGTTATTACCGCGTAGGTTTCAGGTTGTGAAAGAGACTGTATGTTTTGAACTACTTGTTTGGGAGCGTTTATTTTCTGGTTATAGTCAAGTAACTTTTCTATAATTTTTTGTCTGTTTATGTTGAATTTTCGGATGCTTGGCTCTTTAAAATGTTTAGGGAAAACTTGTTTGATGTGATTGACACGGTTAAGGTAGTCAATGGTTATTTTTTCTGAAGTTACGAATTCAATAGGCATTACATCGGGATTCACTGCGGGTCACGTTCTACTCGTTCAAGTAGCCATTAAGATTATTTTAACCTATACCTATAGCGTATGTTTTGCAATGTTTGTTTGAGAATTGTTTTCTTTAGAAGCGGATATCTGCATGTTGAGAGTGCTTGTGTTAAATCGGACTCGTGAACGATCATGCGCATCTTCTCTTGAAAATGTTTTTATCTTCAGAGACCTAAAATATAAAGAACTTAGCTGTCGAGATGATTTGGATGTCTGGGAAAGTGAGTTTAATGAAAAGATTCGCCGAAATAGCCTTCGAAAGATTTGACGAGGCGATGAAAAACATCTCAAAGGAGGAGGTAGATTGGCAACCCATGGAAGAGGCTAACTCCATAAGATGGATTCTTACGCATCTCTCGCAACAGTGGAACGTGGGAATACCTAGAATTTTGAAGGGAGATCCTGAGTTCAAGCCTGAAGGCTGGCCTGCAGACTATGTTGGAAGGTCCTGTTCTTTTGAGAAATTGATGGATGATCTAAAGAATGGGAAAAACGCTGTATTAAGAGGTCTGGAAGAGTTGGATCCGGCGGAGCTTGAAGCTGAAATTCCCCTTTGGGGAGGTACAAGGAAGCGTGAGTATGGCCTTTTGATTTATTTGTCCGAGATCTATCATCATGAGGGGCAGATTGCGTATCTCAGAGGCGCTATCAGGCGGCGGAGGCAGACCGACGAGCACTTTCCAACTTAGAGCTGCATAACACTTCGTTTTTTTATGTAGCTATTTTCAGTAGTTTCGCAGCGTTTTTGTAGAAGATTTTCTCTATGCTTCCTTCTTCGAGCCCGATTGATCGACAGGCTTTGAGTTGCTCCCTTAGATATGGGAGACTGAAACCTCGGGGGAAGTAGCTTGAGTCGCTTCCGAAGATCAGGCGGTCTGGTCCAACGGTCTCGATAGCTTTTCTGAAAAGTCCTTTGAGGTTGATTTCGAAGGGCATCCAACGCATCCATCGGTTTGACCCTGAGGTGTCTATGTACACGTTGGGGCATGACCAGCACAGTTGGAGAAGTTCTCTGAGGTAGCCGGCGCCGAAGTGGGGTATGACGAAGGCAAGTCTTGGGAACGTCTTTGCGACTTCCCAAAGGGTAAGGGGGTTCATGTTTCTCAGGTTCAATGCCATGCCGCCGCCTCCGCCGAGGACACCGAAATGAATGATCACTGGAACTTCTAATTTCTCAGCCGTGTCCCAGACTGGGTAAGCGGACTTGTCGTCGATGGGAATGGTCTGCGAGGAGGCTATGACTTTGTAGCCTTTTAACCCCAGCTTCTTAACGGCTCGCTCGAGTTCCATGGCTGCATTTTCCGATAAAATGCTGTGGTGGGCAAACCCTGAAAATCTTTCGGGATGCGTTCTCACTATCTTGGCTAGGTTGTCGTTTCCGCCTCCCGTGACAAAATTTACTCTTTCTACACCTTTCATGTCAAGGTCAGCAGCCCATCTGTTGGCTTGTTCTTCATCTGATTGTGTCTCGGATTCAGGAGGCTCGAAGCCCCAATTTTTTCTCATCTCTTCCCTATCGCGCCTCGACTGCTCCATAAGTATCTTGACGTTTTTCTCTCCGTACTTCTCCGCCAGTCTTCGCTGAAATGAGACCACCCAGTTTGCCCATTTTTCAGTTGGGAAATGTGCGTGGAAGTCAAATACCTTCAGTCCATGAAATGTCATAGAATTCATCCTTTTGTGATACTACCATCCTAGAGTGAATATTTTAACCTTTTTCCAGATGTTTCGAGTTTTCGGTTAATGTGGTTCTCTATAAAAAATCGGTTGATAGATTTTGTAGTATTCCTAAGCGCGCGCCAAGGAAGAAAACTTTTAGGTTTCGCTTTGTCTTCACCAAGAGCTAAAACCGTTCAGTCTTCGCTTTTGATCATTAACTTCTTATGGTATGGCTTATTCTAAAGTGCTACAAAGGTGAGGTAAGTTGAAAGAATATGAATGCGTGGAAGTTAAGCACCACAAGAATGTCGGCAAAACAATTGAGGAATGGCAAAAGAATGGTTGGCGACTTCATACATATCAAGTGACTGGTCGTGACATCTGGATTAACCATTATTTGCTGTTTGAGAAGGGCGAGTGAGTGGACAAGCCGACTCTTGACTTTCCCTTTTTTGTTTAAGACGGTTTAAGCAATTGCTTAATTTTTCTAGGGTTAGAATATCCGCTTGTTTCTCGGTTATTCCAGAATTTCCATCATTCTTTATTCTGCCACTATTCATGATAGCAACACTGCTAGCAGTCATAATCTGCAGACGAAAACGTCAAAAAGCTCTATGAAATTTTCGTGATTTCATGGGAGTGTGAAACCAACATGTACCACAAAAAACGAAGGTTTGCGGGAGAAATCTCCATGTCGTTGCTGTTTCAAATCTCAGCCCCCGCACTTTTAACGAACCTTCCGCACTTTTCAAAGCCGTGCGCACCCTAGCAAATATTTATCAACAATCCAAATGCATAGATACTCGTTTAAGATACGATTCTGAAAATTTGGAGGAAGAGCTGTTATGAAGGACCTATCGCGCTACTATACACTATTAAGAGATGAAACGCGAAGAAAAATAGTTGAGATTCTCGGTACTCAAGAGAAAATTGGATTTAAAGAACTTCGTGAAAAACTAGATCTAGGTGTTGGCACAGTCTACTATCACTTAGACATGCTTTCTGACTTCCTCACACAAGACAAACAACGCAAGTACAGGCTTAACGACCGTGGAAAAATGTTATACAGAACTCTAAAGGAAGGAAATATTCCGCCAACGCTGGAAATAAGCGGAGCCTTCAGCCATCGCCTAGCAAAATGGCTTTTCCTCTCGCCTGTCTTCGCCAAAACAGCCAAACCATTGAGATTTTTGCCAGTTTCAATAGTCATCGTGTTCGTTGGAGCTTTAGGTGCAGCACGTGCACAACTGGACTCAGCTCTGTTCTTCTATTTTCCATACTCAACATATAGTTTCTCAAGTATAGTGACATTACACATTTTCAACTGGATAGGGTTATTCCTTTTCGCAGAATTCTTCACTTATCTGTTTTACAGACGGGTAGGAAATGACATCCAACTCTTCACTTGCACAGGCATCGCATTAATCCCTCTGACAATTTTTCCATACGTTCATTTGGCGTTACCGACACTCTTCCCAAATCTCAGCTTGGCCACTTTCAACATGATTACGCAAGGGTTTCTTCTAGTTTTGCAGATCTGGAGTATACTGCTCATCTCTGCTGCCTTCTGCTATGGGAAGGGCATAAGACTAGACAAAGCTCTAGTCGTAAGCTTGACGGCCATGTATCTGAACATAGCTTTGCTGTTCATTCTGGGACGTTTCGCATAAAAGTTCGAGTTTTCTAGAACTCTTAACAAGCGATATTCGGGTTTTTTCGAAACGATTTTCTTAATAGACCGTTTTACACAGTTATTTCTGGTGAAAAACCATGAAGAACGCGAAAAAATCGCTAATAGGTATGTCTTTGACGTTTCTTTTAGTGTCTATGGCGTTGCCAATGTTTCTGATAAGTAACGTAGGAGCCGCTGGTAATGAAGAGATTCTGAATATCAGCTCAGGGCTTACTGAAGACTGTAGGTGGTGGAGAATTCAAACAGATTTTATAACAATATTGTTTCCTGCTGGAGGAAAGAAGCCTATGTTCCTCTGGTGGTACTCAAACGACACCAGCAACATTTACGTGGTTAAGTATAAGGGCTTAATAGAATATTTGACGATTGACTATCCTTACTACTTGCGAAGGTTTGAAGCGAATCCATTGAATGTGCAGGAGCGGTTAGAGGCTAAATATGCTGCGGCGGGGCCATATAGGACTAGGATAAGAGAGAAGATTCACAACTATATGTTAGCGTGGGAAACTGGTTTTCATCCAGCTCATCTGCCGTTCAGTGCGTGCCAATGGAATTTGGCGGGACCAACCAACGTCACCAGAGAAGACGGAGTTTCCTACATATCATTCAACTTCACAATGGTCAAAACGTATTCTCCAATGTTCAATTTCGCTGAAAACAACATAATAATCCGTTGTAGGTTTTATGCGACTGACGCTACAGAAAACGTTCGTGGCTTGTACAATTATACGGTGCATGCTGGAGAATTGAAGATGGACTTAATAGTGAAGAACTGGCAATGGAACATTGATAAATTGACAGAGTTCTTCAGCGATTTGGAGGAAGATTTTGACATAGTTGTTCCTAAAGTGCGTGCTGGCTTGGCCTTGTGGGTTGACCTTGCATCAATAGAAGTTGCTGACATGACAATTGCTGAGCAAGATGCTAACTCCACGTCTAACTTGATAGAGGCAAACTCCAAAGCTTCCGACATAATTGTGGAAGGACAGAGAGTTCGAGTACAAGAAAATAAGACAGCAATGGGGGCTGATGAGACGCCTATACAGCTTAGAGACCGAATACGTGAGCGTGTTAGACTACGCTTTGCAAAAGGAAGCCAGACATTGGCAGGATTCTTTGATTTTGTTGACAAAGCAGTAGTCATCAACGGAACCACAGGTGATGTTGACCCGATCAACGTTACAGCCGCTTACATTCCCGCTGGAAACCACCTACGCTTGTTCATAGGTTATCCGTACTTCGGTAGCAGTACATTGGAGCATGACCCATCCATCGGCGTTGAAAGTGTTACGGCTTGGCTGCCGACTAGTTTGCTGTTGATCCTGATAGGCGCCACTGCACTCATCGCTGTTGCGGTCGCCATCGTGAAAATACGGAAAAAGACTATAAACATTGTCAACATTCACTAGCTTCCCTTTTTTTAAAATAGTATTCGAATCTTGTGCGCTGTGCCTGAGTTTTCAGCGGAAGTTTAGACAAACCAAGTGGAGGTGTCAAGTCTTCTGGCAGTATGAGCCTAAGCTGAACTTCACATCTGATGGCTTCTCCATAAGTGAGGCTTTACTGATTTGAGGTTCACGCTCGATTAATTCTGGTGGGGGACAGGCCATGAATGTTCCAAAATGTAGAATTATAAGCACGTAACGATTATCATCTTTGGGATAACATGGGAAATTTAAAGACCGGCGAAAGAGTAAGGCATTTGCTTGAAGCCATATTTACTGCTCTCTTATTCGGTACCCAGACCATACTCAATGCTGGAATATTTATTAGCATAATGTCCATTCCCTTGTTGCCTTATTTGTTCTATTACTTAAGTGGACAGGTTCCGCTAGAAGCACTAGAGTTTAATATTCATGTGATGCTTTTTGCAAAGGCGTTTTGGGTTGGCCGGGCAATCGCTTTGATTGGGGTCGCGGTGCTTTCACTTGCCGCAACACAGTTGCTCTGGAACCGACATAAAGGCGTGGTACTCATCAAAACAGGCATGTACTCCGTGGTCAGGCACCCCCAGTTTTTTGGCATAATTACAATCACCATTGGATTAACCGTGATGGTCCTCACTAATTCGAACAGTAATTCGTTTCAAATCTTAGGCCTGTGGCTGATACAGATTCTCGGTTACATAGCAATAGCAAGGTATGAAGAATGGTGCCTTTCAAAAAAGATCGGAGAGGAATATCGTCAATATAAGCGGAAAGTTCCGTTCTTGTTCCCGGTAAAGTGCCCGTCTAGAATTCCAGAGACGCTATTTACGATTTTTATAGCTGTTCTATTAAGTGTGGTCCTTACGTTCTTTCCGTATGGCCTAATTCTCATCCTTTGAATTAGAAGCTGTGTCAATGCTTTAAATCGTCTGCGGTAGTGTAAATTTTCTTTTCCATTCGCCGTACAACTCATAATCTCTTAAGCAATTTAAGGACGCATGGAGTTGAGGTATTAGGCGTTACTGGGTTCTCTGGATTCATTCCTGCAAGTAGCATAGAGGCTTTTCAAAGCGATTCGAGAGTTCTTCTTGTTGATCCTTGGGAAGACCTCACGGCAAAGCAGCCTAAGTAGAAATACTCAGAGCAAGGCTATGTAGTAGATGTTCGTCCTACACAGGATCTGGTGTCCTAGATGTCTATCCTATTCCCAAGTTTCACGTCGAATCGCCAAGTTTTGAAGAGCTCATAAGAAATAGAATCGATTATACACTTGAATTCATATTGAAACCAAACAGCACTCAAGAAAAGCTCCTATTGTCATCTTGTTAGCTGCCACGTTTCTGGTCAACCTCTCAAGATATCCATATTTCCTAAATGGATCATGATAAGCAACTAAAGGAGCATAGGATTTGCGGAGAAAATGGGATTTTGCGAGGGAAATCTCCACCGTAGACTGTTCCAACCGGACTATACTACCGGAGTTCGAATAATATTACTCAGTTTCTGACAGAGCTACACGCGCAGAAAA
>JACUTN010000130.1 GCA_014859805.1 Candidatus Bathyarchaeota archaeon | reverse complement strand
CATGACTCCGCCAGCAGTTCTTGTCTATCTTAAATCAGGAAAAGGCATTAGAAAAACCAGGGATAAAGACGGTTTTAGGCATAAGAACTGGCTGATCCGATGCATTCCAAACCTTTACCCAGCATTTACCCCACCAAAAGGGAAGACTAGCAGAAGACAAAATATGAAAAGCAGCGATTTGGTTGTGGCTGTTGGTCATCACGAAGTTTTAGTTGAATCACCAGACCACGATGGACATCCTGCAGACGCCGAAATTTCGCAGTTAGTGCATGTTATTAACGCTTACATTGATAGGCTTCGTGAACTTTCCGCGAAACCTTATGTGAAGTATGTCTCTATTTTCCGCAATCACGGTCTTGAAGCTGGGGCTTCGCTTTCCCACGCCCACAGCCAGATAATTGCAACGCCATTTATTCCAAGAATTGTGGAAGAAGAGCTTAAAGCCAGCAAAAAATTCTGGACAAAAAACAAGAAATGCGTCTTCTGCGATATACTAGAAAAAGAACTTGATGGACCCAGGCTTATTCTAAAAAACACGAATTACGTGGCTTTTGCTCCCTGGGCAAGCGTCAATCCATTAGAGTTTTGGATATTCCCAAAAAAGCATGAGACTACGCTGCTTGGAATGTCGAAAAGTGAAGTGAAGACATTTGCTAAAACCTTGAAAACATGTCTTAATGGATTAAAGAGGCTATTGAACGACCCGCCCTACAATTTTGGCTTCCACCTAGCTATAAGCAAAGATGCTCGCAAGTATTATCATTGGCATTTGGAGATTTATCCTAGACTTGCCATTTGGGCAGGGTTCGAGAAAAGCACAGGCATATACATAAACACTGTTTCCCCGGAAGCGGCAGCGGAGAGCCTTCGAGAGACAGTTGCAGTATAGATCACGCAACAGTTGGAGGACTGTAAAAGTGCAGAAGATAAATGTTGGTTTGGTTGGTTACGGATCACAGGGCATAAGAATTGCTGAGGCAATTTCTGTTCAGAAGGACATGAAGTTGACTGGTGTCTGTTTAAAGGAACCAGACATATCTGCACTCATGGCATTCAGAAGGGAGTTTGACATTTACTTAGCAAGTTCAGACTACGCTGGAGCCTTCAAGAAAACTGGAATTGACGTTCAAGGGTCAATTTCGAGTCTATTGTCCAAAGTTGATGTTGTTGTAGACGTTACGCCAAGCGGTGTTGGAAAGAAAAACAAGGAGAAATTCTATTCGAAATATGATATCAAGAGCGTTTTCCAAGCAGGTGAACCCTTTGAGGTCGCAGATATCCAAGCATTCATGTCAACCATAAACTATCACGAAGCCAGAAAAGCGAGCTCCGTCCGCATTCCATCACCATTCGCAGTGTCTTTAACAAGAACCCTCAACCCATTAGACGTTCAGTTCGGCATAAAACACGTAATATGCACGCTTATCCGACCTGGAACCGAACCTATGAGGGCACATCATGGACCAGTTGATACGATAATTCCAGACAAACCGTACGTCGCAGACAACACTCTCCGCGTTGAAATACAACAAATGCTTTCGAAAGACATCACATTCACGTCTTTTGCAGTGCCTTCAATCTTGCTGGCTGTCGAGGCTGTGGTGGTCGATTTAGAACAAACAGTCTCAACGGAAAACGTCATAGACCTTCTCTGTAGGATTCCTAGAAGCATAATTGTGAGAAGCGACATGGGACTGCACTCCACAGACGCAATCTTTGAATACTTCCGAAGAGTCGCTCGTCCATCCGCTGACATTTACGAGGTATGTACGTGGCAAGAACATGTGGAAGCAATTAATGGCAGATTAAAGCTCGTTCAAGCGTTCGACCCTCATTGTGTTCAGACCCCGGAAGTAATCGATGCGATAAGAGCCTTAGCAAGCCAAGAAAATGTGGAGGAAAGCTTTAATCGAACCAATAAAGCACTAAGGCTCCTAAACCCAGGAATATATCCATAACTTAACCAAAAGATAACGGCAATTACAACTCTTCAGACTTGCGTAGATGAACAGGATAATGTTCAATAGTTTAGTGTTTATTTTTCATAAATTTTGCAAAACTTTCTTTTCATATACCGGTTTGACCTGCATTACCTCTTCCACATAAACCCTGAATGGTTCTGCAACACTCCACGCTTGAGCAATACATCCTCTAGACGTGTATGGCGGTTCCCCATCGAAAATCTCGTTCAAAACTCCAAGTCCCGACTTAGAAATTCGCTCAGTTAACAATGGCGAGAGGAAATTCTTTAGCGCACATTCACGTCTGTAGTCCGTGTAGCCTTTGGTTTTTAGGAAGGCTGTTGTGAAAGGACCTAGCAGCCAAGGCCAAACTGTTCCATTATGGTAGGCTTTGTCTCTGCTTCTTCTGTCTCCAGCGTAAACTCCAACGTATCTCGGGTCATTTCTTGCAAGAGTTCTTAAGCCATAAGGTGTTAAAAGTTCACGATGTACAACATCAACGATTTTTTCGTTTTTGGCATTATCAAGCATGGTAAAATCTAAAGCAACTGCAATAACCTGATTAGGTCTCAACGAGTCATCCTCGCCATGTTCACTTATAACATCAAACAAACAGTCCTTCCTTGGGTTCCAGAATTTTTCCACAAAACTTTTCCTTGTTTTTTCAGCCATCTCAGCGTATCTTTCAGCTTCATCTTTCTCTTTGAACCTATTTGCCAGAAGCTCCATGATTTTCAGCGCGTTATACCATAATGCTTGAACTTCAACTGCCTTTCCAGCTCTCGGAGTTACTGGCTGACCGTCTATTGCCGCGTCCATCCATGTCAGTTGGGAACCATGGCGAAGCAAGCCGTGGCCGTCCACGTGTATGTTGAAGGCTGTTCCTCTTGCATAGTTCTCAATTATTGTTTTTAGGGTTTCCCAAAGCTTTTCTTGAACGAATCTGAAATCGCCTGTGTATTTAAGATACTGCAGCACTGCATTCACATACCACAGGCTTGCGTCAACAGCGT
>JACUTN010000129.1 GCA_014859805.1 Candidatus Bathyarchaeota archaeon | reverse complement strand
ATTAGAAAAACCCAACCTATCAATTCTGGAATTAACGCACTCATAACTCCTATTTGTGCGCCACATGGAACGAAAACCCCTAATAAAGCCAGCATTATGAACCTCTGCTTTCTTGTTTCCAGCACCCTCGTAGCCGATACTCCTGGAATATTGCATCCAAGAGAAAGCAAAGTTGGCACGATTGCGTAGCCATGCAAACCTATTTTGTGCAACACCGTATCGATAAGAACCGCGAGTCTCGGCATGTAACCAACATCTTCCAGCAATCCAAGTATCAGATAGAACGCAACTATTGCAGGCAGAACGATCGCAATTGCGATGAAAAGCCCGGATGTGAGCATCCCCAAAGCTTCGAAGCAGTTGTCTGCCACTGGATCCCCCACAAAAATATAGTAGAGCCAAGTATCTTTGCCTGGAAAAGCTTCCTGTATCCATGGAAGAAAATGTTCATCAAACAGCTCAACAAGAAAACCATCTGTAAACAGTGTTCCTGCGAAGTCGCAGAAAAACATCCAAAATCCGAACAAAACCGCAATTGCCAAAGGTATACCTGTCAATGGCTTAACGGTAACCTCGGCAATCGCATCCTTCAACGTTGGTTTATACGCGCCAAACTTCACGGTTTTTGCTGATATCTTCTCTATCAAATCCCATCTTTCATCAGCAGAAAGAGTTCTCATTCTCCTTCACCTCACCCACTTGCATTTTTGCTGATTTTTTCTATCTTGACAGGTGTTGCCTCCTTTATCCTTGACGCCAACTCCTTGATTCCTTCTCCGCTCACCGCTACCGTACATACTACTGGAACGCCGAGAATTTGCTCCAATTTCTCCGCATCTATCATTATGTTTTTGCTATCTGCAACATCCGCCATATTTAGTGCTACTACAACAGGATATCCTCTTTCAATGATTTCTAACGTCAGATAGAGACCACGCTCTGCTTTCGAAGAGTCGATAAGGCATATAACCACTGCTTCTTTCTCTTCTTCGAGCATTTTTACAGCTACTTCCTCTGCTTTGTCCTTCGGCTCTAAGGAAAATGCCCCTGGCACATCTATGAGCTCCACTGTTTTTCCCTCCAGCTTCATCCATCCTTTTGTGAAATCAACGGTCGTTCCAGGATAATTTGACACTGTGACCCTCGCTCCCGTTAGACGATTAAAAACAACGCTTTTTCCCGTATTTGGATTCCCCATCAGCAAAATTTTCTCCATTTTACTTCTCCACTTCCACAAATATTTTATCCGCTAACCGCAACCCTAAAGACGTGAACGATTTATCTACCTCCACCACCACAGGACCCTTTATAGGCTGCTTTGTTGCCATTCTTAGTTTTTTGCCTTCTCTGATTCCCATACCTGCTATCTGCGCCCTTAGATTTCCCTCTATTTTTCTCACAATTCCTACTTCATCAAATTCCATTTCAGAAACCTTCTTCATTTCATATCCTCCTTATCCTAACTTTTTGTGCCATCCCACGACCCATACAGACCGTGCTTCTATCAACATCAACTACTATAGGCCCACGGCTGGCCCATATCATTCGGGCAATGCTGCCCTCTGATACGCCTCTCAAGGATAACTTTTGTCTAAGCCCTCGTCCTCCTTCAACTGCCACAACTACTCCCTGCTCACCGGGTTTCAGCTGGCTCAGCATTATTACATCAGAGTCTTTAGGTGGGATACTCCTCATTACTTCGATCTCCATTTCTCTCTTAATTCTCATATCCATTAATCCTCCGACGCGTCTCCAAGAGGTGCTCTTTTTACAACCGTTATTTCTGTACCTTTCACTAGTCCCATGTCTAACAGTCTTCTTCTAAGGGCTCCGGAACACTCAACTCGTGTAACGACTCCCCTTTCTCCCGGCTCTAACTCACTTAACCTTTTTTCCAAAGCATCGGCCTCGATCTGTGGCGTTTTAGGGTTCCCTAAATTTAGGGTGTCCGAAATCTTACATAATGGTGTTAGGTTTATTTGGAAGTTACCCTAAAAAAGTTAGACACAATCTTAAGAATCGAAGAAAACTAGGGAAATAGGTTGAAAACCTAACTACTATGCCTTTATGCGGTTGTTCGTTTTTTCCTCGCAGTATTTCCTAAACTGTTCCATCCATCTTCTCATGAACTTCGGACGATCAGCAGCTGTAGCCTGAGTAATAAACTCAACAAACCTCGTAAACTGCAATATGGTCTTCGAGTCTAATCGATGCTCAAGCACGTGAGCATCTTTAGCTGCAACATCCTCTGGCACCAAAATTATTTCCAGAAACTTTTTGAACGTATCATGCCTCATCTTAACCGCCTCCGCAACCTCCCTTCCCTCTGGAGTAAGAGTAATGCTCCCATATTTCTCGTAGACAACAAAACCTCTATCGTGAAGTTTTCTCATCATCTCCACAACAGTGGACGGCCTAACCTCTAAGTCTCTTGAAATATCCTTTATTCGAGCATAACCTTTCTGCTCGATGATCTCATATACCGTTCTTAGATAGTCCTCAACCCTTCCAGAAACGCTTTCGTGCATATAGGCTCCCTAATAAAATTAGGGAACTCTAATAAAAAACTTCGTCACATTTGCTTTACGTTTGTGCAGCTACTGAGAAGTCTGCTAGGAACTTGAACTTTTCTCCGGCTTCCGATTCTTTCTTCGGTTTGAAAACTATCTTTTCTGGGGCTCCATCGTGTATGTACGTTATGTAAAGCACATCTTTTCCTAGACCATAACGTTCCAAATCCCCCACAGAATTTTTAGCTTTCTCCAGCCTGTCGATCTTGTCTTTTAGCTCTTCAACCGCTTCAAAAAGCATCTCTACCTGTCCAAAATCGCTAGAACAAAGCATTAAATCCTTAAACTGAACCCATTCTGATGAAGCGCCAAATTTTTTCTCTCCCTTTTTCCCTCCTTTTCTGCCTCCCACCTTCAACAGTTTCTGAAATTGAGCAGCCTTTTTCACCCACTCCTGATTCTTTGAA
>JACUTN010000128.1 GCA_014859805.1 Candidatus Bathyarchaeota archaeon | reverse complement strand
TTTGCGCCATGATAGGGATGGTAGTTTTTTAGACAGTTATTTCCACCAGCTCTCTTTTTCTTTTAAGCTGGTTTAGTTCTTCTGGGAATGCTTCTAGGTAGCCTTCGATGGCTTCTCGTATGTTGGCTATGGCTTGTTCACGGTTTTCTCCTTGGCTGATGGCGCCTAGAAGTTCAATACACTGAGCTGAGTATCCTCCTTCAGGTTCTTCGCGAAGAATCACTGTAAACTTTAAGCCTTTTACTTCGACCACAAAATTGCACCGATAATATTTAACATCTAAATTCTCATATAAACTTTCTTAATGTAACCTTGTCAGTCTCCATACTGTCAGTCAACAGGAAAGGAAAGCAGCAGAACTCAGGAAGACGTTTATTGTACAAGATGTTTCAAAAGAGACAAATTATCTCTCATGCAGTCCAAACGTAAAATCCGAAATTGTCATACCAATCTTTAAGAACGGAGAAATCGTCGGTGAACTCGACATAGATTCTCATACTCCTTCACCATTTACTGACGAAGACAGGGAGTTTCTTGAGAAGGTATGTGAAATGGTGTCAAACTTACAGAAGAAGAAAAGGAAAAGCTAGAAAGAAGTTTTTATTATCATTTTATTGATGGAGGAAAACCCTCTTTCTATACTACATTTGATAATAGAACTATTTTCTGCACATTTAAAGAATGTAAGGTTAAGCACGTAAACCATGAACCTATAGCAGTTTATATTTTCACTTGTAAAGTTATTAGTTCATCCAATAGAAAATTCTCTTATACTCCTAAAAGCCAAGTAGGGCAAGAAGAAGTAGAAGGTTTAACCTTAAAAGCAGACTTGGACAAATTTCCTTCCTTTGACGCTTTTCGAAGGAAAATAAGCTCAGCACCAATCAAAGTCCTATGCAACGCTAAGAACCACGAGATAGCAATAAGCAGAGTTTGGTTTAGTAGGAAAAAAATGAAGAAACCGTAGACAACTTTGCTGGAGTATAGCTTCTTTTAGAAGCCAATTATATGCCTATCCAACCAGTAAAAGGTCCCGCAAAACCTTAGGCATTTCCGCACAATTAAGGCAAAAAGATTAAATAATGTTTTGCCATTATATCATAAATTCAATTGGGTGATAGCAAAATGGTTAATGAAGGGAGAGGACGTTTATTCAAGAGGTCAGACGATAAATATTTAATTTATCTTCCAGTAGGCTTGGCTGAGGACAGCATGTTTCCATTTCAAGATTGGCAAAAGGGTCAGAGAACTGGAGAGAAGAACACCATACCTGTGAAAGTGAGTTTCAAACGTGGAGTCAAAAGGCTAATTATCGAAGAGTGGAAAGAACCAAAAGAACAATGAAGGATAGAAAGATATAGGTATCCAACTTCTGTGGCGCTCTCCTTAATCTTATGGTATTTTTTCCTAAGTCTGCTTCTGGATCCTAACAATAATTTTGCAGCTAAGAAGGAAAAAAGAAGAGTATGGGAAGCAATTATCTAATATTTTCTTTGTGTTATCACCAATCTCCCCTATTTTTCTCTTGTTCAGTTGTGGATTCTTCCACAATTCGCGCACGGAATGATAAGACAAGAGTAGAAAACTGGTGCCTTGCCCACAGGACCTAAAGAGTTTTATCTCAAAATAGGATTTGTAATCGCGTAGCGCGTACCAAGAAGGTGAAAGTTCAAAATGGATACCGTGCAATTATCGAGAGAGATTTTTCGAAAGGCTGCAATGGAGGCTGCAGACGCTCTCAGAGTCGAGAACAGACCGCTAAGGCCTAACGTCTATGTCGAAAATCAAAGAAGCTTGGTTGCTGTGGTTCGGACTGAAGACAGGAGAAGCGGCATCGCAGAGGCTTTGCGTCTTATTGGTGGAGTAGTGTCTGCAATAGAGAATCTCGAAGAAGGCTACGTCTTGGTCAAGCCTAATTGCAATAGCTATGACCCTTTTCCTGCGAGTACTCATCCGAAAACAGTAAGAATCGTCATAGAACTTCTGTTAGGAGAAGGATTGCGAAAAGAGCAGATTGTCGTAGGTGACATGTCTGGACCTGCTTGGTTGCCAACAGAGGCGACTATGGAGAAGAATGGCATTCTCGGCGTTGCTAAAGAGTTGGGAGTAAGAGTGTCTTTTTTTGAAGATGAAGAATGGGTGTGGGTTAAGCCGACAGGCGCTTCTTCTTGGCCTGAAGGGTTTAGAATCGCGAAGACGGCTTATGATGCTTCAAGAATTATCTCTCTTCCATGTTTAAAGACGCATCAATTTGGTGGGGTATTTACGTTAAGCCTCAAAAACAGCGTAGGTCTCATTAACCCGGCAGACAGGACAATTCTTCATAAGAAGCCAGGTCCTCGTATAGCGGAAATAAACCTAGCATACACTACTGATCTGATAGTTCTAGACGGGTCACAGTGTTTTGTTTCCGGAGGTCCGGCACACGGTAAGAAAGTATATTCTGGCGTAGTAGTTGCAGGAAGCGACAGGGTAGCGGTAGACGCAGTAGGCGTTTCAATTTTGCGATTCCACAGAGCAGAAGGCATTGCCGACGTCAAGGTGAAGAATCATGAACAGCTGAAGAGGGCAGCGGAAATTGGAGTAGGCTATATGAATGCTGATATGATTTCCTTAAGATCATCTAATCTAGCCGATGACGAAGAATTCGATGATCTAATGACTTTTGTCAAACATCAATTTTGATCATGTAACCATAACAAAGTGTTTGGTTGCAGGTGCAGAGGGCCGGGTTTGAACCAACGACAAATGAAGATATCACTCGCAAACCCCATTTTTCTGTTGTCTGTTCTTGGTGAACTTCTAAATATCTTGCACTTCAGTTGACAATGTAGTCAATTCCATTTCGCGCATTAGTTAGCTAATCCTTCCACAAGATCAACTATTTTTTCTTCACAACAACCAAAACTAACAGACCATCAAGAGTCAGGAAGTAGTCGCTTTCCTCCGGGCACTGGACAACTACTTCCGAACACGTTCTAACCATCATGTTCACCCTTTTTATGTCAC
>JACUTN010000127.1 GCA_014859805.1 Candidatus Bathyarchaeota archaeon | reverse complement strand
CAATACCATGTTTCAGATGAGGAATTGCGGAAGCCGCTTCAATGGCTACCAGTGGAAGTAACGGGCACGGAGTCTGATCCCGTGGAAGTTTCTTCTTTTCGGAATCTTCCACGCATAGAAACAAACCGTGTTAGAGGTGGAGCCTTACGCGTTGTGAACGATGGAATTGTGGGGCGATCTTCAAAGGTTTGGGTGATCATAGAAAAACTGGGGATTCAAGGCTGGGATTGGCTCAAAGAAATCCAACAGACATCTAACAAGAAAAAATCCGCTGGATTCATGAAAGACATCATTGCCGGCCGCCCAATTTTTTCATTTCCATCCAGACAAGGCGGCTTCCGCTTAAGATATGGTAGGGCACGAAACACAGGCTTGGCGGCTGTTGGCATCCATCCAGCAACCATGTCTGTCCTTCAAGGTTTTCCAGCTGCGGGCACTCAATTGCGCTTGGAGCTTCCGGGAAAGGGTGGCATTGTGGTTCCGGTTGATGCGATAGAGCTTCCTATCGTTAGGTTGAAGGATGGTTCGGTTGTTCGGGTTTCAGTTGAGAACTTTAGTGAGATAAAAAATAAGATTGACAAAATTTTGTTTCTAGGCGACATATTGATCAGTTTTGGAGACTTTTTGTACAATAGCAAGCCTCTTGCGCCTTCTGGGTATGTTGAGGAGTGGTGGGTTGAGGACTTAAAGAAAACTGCAATGGAAGAGTTCAATGGAGATTCTAAGAAGGTAGCTGAGGCCACTAAGATTCCGCTGGAACGGCTGAAAAATTTTTTGGAAAGCCCGTTTGTCGATAAGCCCAACAGCAGTGAAGCAATAGCTCTATCGTCAACCTTACACGTGCCCCTTCACCCGTCCTTCACGTTTTTCTGGTCAAATCTTGCCTCACTTGAAGAGCTTGAACTGTTGAGAAACTGGCTTGTTAATTCAGAAATAGTTTGTGAAGATGGTTTTGTTCGCAGGATTGTTGGAAAAGCGGAGTCAAATGTCAAAAAAGCCATGGAAACAATCTGCTTGCCTCACAAGATTTTGAATGACAAAATCGTTGTTGAGGATGATGATGCGCATGCGTTTGCGTTTTGCCTAGGTTATGATGCTTCGAACGTAGACTTTTCTTCTGCGGAATCTGTCTTAGAAGCCGTTGAGATGCTTTCCGGTGTGCCTGTTAGAGAGAAGGCTCCTACCTTTGTGGGTGCCCGGATGGGGCGGCCTGAAAAGGCGAAAAGGCGTGAGATGAAGCCCCTTGTGCATGTACTCTTTCCAGTCGGTTTAGCTGGTGGTTCTCGAAGAGACATTGTTGAGGCGGCTAAGCGAGAACCAGTCTTCGTGGAGGTTGTTAAGCGTAAGTGCCCGGTTTGTAAAACCTATACTCTTCGGATAAAGTGTCCGGCGTGTGGTGCCAAAACCGTTCTTGAGAAGGTTTGTCCTAGATGTGGCAGAAGCTTAAAGGGAGATTTATGCCCAGTCTGTAAAGTCTCTGCTAAATCATCTCAAAAACAAGCCATCAACTTTAAAGAACTTCTTGAAAACGCAAGAAACAGTTTGGGTGTTTCCGTTCCGAAGATTTTGAAGGGTGTGAAGGGCTTAATTAATGAGTCAAAGACTCCGGAGATTATTGAAAAGGGTGTTTTACGTGTGAAATATGATTTGTCAGTTTATAAGGATGGGACGATTCGTTTTGATGCTACGAATGCTCCTTTGACACATTTTAAGTCTTCTGAAATTGGAGTTTCAGTTGAGAAGCTTAGGCAGCTTGGCTACGCCTGTGATGTTAATGGTGCACCCTTAACGAATGCAAGTCAGATTTGTGAGCTTAAAATTCAAGACGTTGTTATTCCTAGGAGATGTGCAGAGTACTTTATACGGGTTGCAAACTTCATTGACGAGCTTCTGACAAGGGTTTATGGTCTTTCGCCTTACTACAATGTTAGGAATGCGGAAGACCTTGTGGGGCGTTTGGTTGTTGGTTTGGCTCCTCACACTTGTGTGGGCATTCTGGGACGTGTCGTGGGCTTCACGAGGTTGAGTGTCTGTTATGCTCATCCAGTTTGGCATTCAGCCAAGAGGCGGGATTGTGATGGCGATGAAGACGCGTTAATGCTTGCATTGGATACTTTGCTTAACTTTTCTCGTGAATATTTGCCTGCGCAGATAGGTGGGATAATGGATGCTCCGTTGCTTTTGATTCCTGTGGTTAATACGAAGGAGGTGCAGAGGCAGGCCCATGCTGTTGATGTTGCTTGTGCTTACCCAGTTGAGTTTTATGAAAAGACTTGGGAAAATGTGGAAGCCAGGCATGTCAATCGTCTCATAGACTTGATTGAGTATAGGCTCGGAACAGAGGCACAGTTTGAAGGCTTTAGTTACACGACACCTGTTTCAAACATCAATGCTGGGAATCATGAGAGTTCCTATAAGCGGATTAAGACAATGATTGAAAAGCTGAAAAGTCAGCTTGACTTAGCTGAGAAGATTGAAGCTGTTGACGCTAAAGAAGTAGCCTTGAAAGTTTTGACTACACATTTTATCCGAGATATTGCTGGGAACCTTCGAGCTTTTTCAACGCAGGGCTTTAGGTGTAAGTCATGTAATAGACGTTTTCGACGTTTGCCGCTTCGTGGCAAATGTCCAGGATGTGGTGGGGCACTTACGTTAACTGTTTATCGAGGTGGAATAGAGAAATACTTGGATGTTGCGGAGCATCTGATCGAGAAATATGGGTTGCCACAGTATTATGCTCAAAGGATTGTGCTTGTAAGAGAGGAGATTAACTCTTTGTTTGATGGTAATAAACCGAAGCAAATTAGCCTAGTAGACTTTGTTTAGGGGTGAAACCTTTTCTATACATAGACACATAATGATTTTTGGTGCGTATGATTAAGGAAGTTTATCATCCTAATGCTTACTTAGTTGACTATAGAAACGTAAAACCTGGTTTAAGAGCCAGAACGCGCATACTAAATACTTTGGAGAACGTTTCCGCTGACGCCAAAACTATTGCAAAACAGGCGGG
>JACUTN010000126.1 GCA_014859805.1 Candidatus Bathyarchaeota archaeon | reverse complement strand
TGTGAAGCCGCTGCCCTTGCTCCAGCTTTCGATCTTCCACATTTAAGGGCTACAACAGGCTTTTTCTTTGTAACCTTTTCAGCTACTTCTAAGAACTCTCTTCCAGATTTTATGTCTTCAATGTATAATAATATGACTTTGGTTTCCTTGTCATATAACAAGTAATGCAGCATTTCCGCTTCGTCTACGTCGCATTTATTCCCGAAACTCACAAATTTGCTTACTCCAATCTGGAGACCCGTTAAGTAGTCAAGGGCTGCTACGCCGAAAGCTCCGCTCTGGGTGGCTATTGCTATGTTTCCGGGCATGGGACGCGGAGTTGCAACCACCTCGTCTCCTGTTGTCAGAACCCTTGTTTCGGGTAAAAACAGCATGTCCACGCCTGTTCTTGAATCATAGACTCCGAGACAGTTCGGACCTAAAACCCGTATTCCAGCTTTTTTTGCCATAGCTTTAATTTGATTTTCAAGTTCGTGGTTTCCAATTTCGCTGAAGCCTGAAGTTATTATGACAGCGGCTTTTACTTTTTTTAGTGCTGCATCTTCCATCACATTTACAACATGCTTTGCCGGAACAACAATCACAACAAGTTCGAGTTCCCCACGAATTTTTGTCACCGAAGGATAACACTTAAACCCCAGAACAGAATCTTCATGTGGATTAACCGGGTAAATCTCCCCTTTAAAAACTCCTCTCCTTTTGTTCTCTGCAAAATTTTTGAAAATTATCTGTCCTGCCTTGTTTATTTTTCTAGATGCCCCAACAACAGCAACCGAACGGGGGTTAAAGAACGCGTGCATCTGCTTTACAGAAGGTTCCATTAGTATTTCACTTTCTGCTCTTCCTAATAATGGCTATGGGTTTATGTTTTACTGTTTCCAGCATCTCCCAGCTCACGTCTGTTAAGCCTACCTTAAACTTTTCAGTCATGTCCCACACGGTTTTTCCGGCACCAAACCCTCTCACACGATTTGCAATGTTGGCAATCGTTAAGGCTTCTTCAACGTTTTTTTTGCCTCCAGCCGCAGCAATAGGCGTCGGACGTTTTTTAAGCTTGAACATGCGTGCAACCACGTAGGTTATGAAACCGCCGAAAGAATGAATGTTTTTCATTGGTTTTGGTCTTGGTGTGAAATGGAAATTTTTAAACGAGTATGTTTTATCTGTGTCCACAATCATCACAACAACCTTCTTTCCAAGCGTTAACCGTATTTGCTTACGTATCTTTTCAGCTATCTCATCCGCGTTACTTAAGGGTAGACTGACGTAAGCATAAGCTAAATTACTTCCGTCAATAGCTCCTTCCGAACCGAACATTAAAGTCTGCAACAAGCCAGCCTGTTGTAGGGCAACTTGCTTGTGACGGCTTCCCATTTCAACTGGATATTCACGAAGATATTGAAGAAGTCTTTCTCGAAAATGACATAATGGTCCTAGAATGTATCCCCAAACTATTTGCATCCAGTAGTTGGCTATTAACTTTGCACACAGACTTGGTTTGACTTTGTTTTCGTCAACAATGTTTGTTAATGCTGTTGAAATCGCTTTCTCCGATATAACCACAAAATCTCTATTCAATATTTTTCCTTTAACACCAGCAATTATCTCTTCTAGGAAGTTTTCTCCAGGTCTCCAATATTTTGTGGTAACAGCCAACGCTTTGTATTTAGCCATTTACATCGCATTGATTTTCTTAAAATAGAATACGAACGCTAAAGGTTTTGGAAACGTTTCTTTATTTCTTGAACATTGCATTCTGGTGGTTTCATTTTTCCTTCAGGGCAATAACCTAATTCAATGCATGATGGTCCAGCGTTTTCAAAAAGGACAGGTGCAACCTTCTTGACTTGCTTAAGCATTTCTGTTGCAGTTTCTCTTATTTCCCACTGGGCACGGACGCAACACCGCAAATTGAAGAAGTGACGTAATTCACGTGCGTTCATTGTTACGATTATGTTTGTTTTACATGCGTTTGGTAGAATAAACCTTGCATCTTCTTTGGGAATGCCTAATTTCAGAAGCTTATTGTAGGTTTTAGAGATTCTTTCTAATGTTTCTTTAAACAGTTCTTTTGCTTCCGTTTTGTCTGCTATGCTGGCAGGGGTTACGTATTTCTCAAGCGTATTGTAAGTGACGTAGCGTTGGCTTTGCTGTGTATAAGATGCAATACGATGTCTGACGAGCTGATGGGTCATGGCTCTGGACACGCCTTCAATGCTGAATGTGAAGGATGCGTGTTCAATCACTGAAACGTGACCGTAACCAGTTACCCGTTTAATTATTCGCTTAGCTTTGTCCGGATCCATTTTGTCAAAAATTTCTGAGGGGCTTCCGGTTTTTGTTGATGTTAAGGCTGCGGTTCCGCATAGAAGTTCAGGGTCTGCTGTGTAACGGAGAAGCTTGACTTTCAATTTTTTGACCTCACCTTTCATTGTTGTATGAAAGTAGTAAATTTGCTTTGTGTAAAAAAGAAGGCTTTTGAGAAAATTTAAATGGATGATTCATACACAACGTAAAAGAAAGCAGTTGACATTGTTTTGTTAGGGGTGAGTTAGCTTGGATTTACGGTTGATAACGTTTTTGATGGAGTTTGTAAGCTCTTTCATAAGTTTGCTCGTTGGATATTACGCGTTGAAAGGTTACAAAGAATTCTCAATTAAGGGGGTTTTTTTTCTCTACTTGGGTTTCATAATCCTTGGCATCGGCACTTTTCTGCGTGTTTTTAGTGCAACATACTTCGTCATATTGCTAAGGGCTTTAGAACCTGCGCCTCCTTTAATAAGCATCATCAACTCAGCGGGGTTGATTTACAGTTTGACTCAGCTTATAGCCTATAGTCTTTTTACAGTCACTTACATCTTGCAAGCTAAAGCTTTGGGTGAACACAGTTTAGAGCTGGGCATGGTTTCTGCTGTTCTTTTCCCAATTTATGGGTTGTTTTTTAACCCGTCACTTGAGTTGATTGCCATAGTTATGCTTGGATTCATAACTGTGCACTCTTTCAATAACTGGATTCTTAAGAGGAGCAGTGGGTCAGC
>JACUTN010000125.1 GCA_014859805.1 Candidatus Bathyarchaeota archaeon | reverse complement strand
AGAAGGTTCTTTCATAAGCACATTTCAGCAAATTTCGTCTTTCAAGGTTTTTTATAATTCCGCTTGATTTTTCGCAGTTTTTCAGCATTGTCCAAACTGTGTAATCGTCCATGGCGAGGTATTCTTCTGCAGTTTTAAAGTCCGCCAAGCCTAGTTCTTCGTTAGCTTTTTCTATAGCTGTAGCAAGCATTATTTGTGCTGCTCTTCCAACGCGATGGAAGTATATGCTTTTGAAGGATTCTATTCGAGCTATTACGAACGACTCGAGAGCCGACAACGAGCCTAAATCTAGTGCTAAATCTTCGCCTAGAACATCTAAGGTTTGTATTAAGCGGAAAATGTCTATGTAACCGTATTCTGCGCCTGTGTGGTAGGTGTCTCGCACGACAAAGTCCAGTTTGTCAACATCAACGGAGCTGCTTATTATCTGATCTAGGAAAGCCTTCTTAGGCTTGTGAAGGCGACCTACTGCCAGTTTTCCAATTTCCTCTGCCTCATATCCAAGCTTGTTGAGTATGTCTTTTAATTCGCTGTTTTTGACTATCCATAAAGTCATGTCCTCATGCGTCTTGCCAAGCTCTTTACCAAGTAGATGCTCAAAAATGTGCGAGAAGGGTCCGTGTCCAACATCGTGAAGCAAAGCTGCGATTCTAACCATTTCTGCTTCGTCTTGGCTTATGCGTTGAGAAATGTTAGGATTTTCTACAACTCTGCCAGCTAAATACATGACGCCGACAGAATGTTCAAAGCGTGTGTGATTTGCTCCGGGGTAAACGTATTCTGCGCCTGCGAGTTGACGTAGCCTACGCAATCTCTGAACAGGGTAAGAGTCGATGATTTCTCTTTCATCTGCAGTTATGTAAACATATCCGTGAACAGGGTCCTTTATTTCGCCCCAATAATTTCGTGGCATCAACAGTCTTCTCCAAGCTCTGGTTAAACAATTATTAATACATTCGCTCTTATAATGCCTAATGCTCAAATCCTTAAGGAAATGAAAAGATGAAAAGAAAAAGCGTTTTCATTTGTGTTGAAGGGCTGGATGGCTGTGGAAAAACAACGCAAACAAAACTTCTCGTGGAAAGGCTTAAGAAAAAAGGTTATGATGCAATCTATACTGCTGAACCAAGCCGCGGAGAAATTGGAAGTTTCATTAAAAAATACTGTTTGCATGGCGGAACACGTGTTTCCAGCATTGTGGAAGCCTTGCTGTTTGCTGCCGATCGCTTTGAGCACGTGGAAAAAGAAGTTATTCCTGCCTTAAATGAAGGAAAACTTGTGGTTTCCGATCGTTATGTTTATTCCTCTTTAGCTTATCAAGGGGCAGCTGGACTTGATTTAAAATGGATTGAAAAGATAAATGAACATGCAATACGCCCAGACCTAGCAGTCTTCATTGATGTTGAACCAGAAACGGTGATCCAAAGACTGAAGCCTAAAAAATCAGTCATGGAAAATTTGGGCACTCAGCGGAAGGTGCGAGAGGTCTACGTGAAATTTGTTGAAAAGGGAGAGCTTGTCAAAATAGACGGGAACAACTCTAAACAAGAAGTTGCAGATAATATTCTAACGGTTGTTCTAGGATTTTTGGAAAAAACAGTTTAAGAAGCCGTAACAGCTTTTAGTATTTTCCTAGAAAACTTTTCGTTAGTTTTGTTGGCAACGAAATTGACGATTTCCTCTGGTGATACGTGTCTAGGTCCTCTTTCATGGAAAACTTGGATTTCTGTTGATTTTTTGTTAAACATGAATCGAAGCATGTAATAATCGAATTTCAGTGGAGTTTTCTTTCTGTTTTCCGTTTTGTAATAGCGTATTGCACAGAAGAAATCCATGATCTTGAACGGTTTTTTATTTATGACTTTTAACGCTTTGTCTGTTTCTTTTTCGTCCAAATAATTAAAATTAACTTCATCTGCTATTCCAAACTCAAAAACGACTGTGCATTGAGGTACTGACGGGTGAGTAACATCTTCTAAACTGAAAGTTTCGTTGTTTAATTTGTGGAGCATTTGAGTTAGCACTCGTTGCAGTCTCTTTTTGGAAGCTGAAACTTTAAAATGTGCTATTTTATGAACGTTTTTCGGAAAACTCTCGTAAAATCCCAACATTACGGGTTTTCGCCCTACGCTCTTTTGGTTTTCCTTATTTTTTCAAGGTTTTCCAGCAGTCCAGAAAGCACTGTACCCAATTTCTGCAGTTCTTCCATGTTTTGTTCATGCTCCATTTTGTTTTGGATTTCTTGAATCTTCGCTAGAAGCGTTGCTTCAAGGTTTTCTAGAACTATTGAGCCTGTTATTTTTGACGGGTCTTCTCCTTCTTTCACTATTATGACTTTCTTTTCGCATTTTGCGCACCAGAGGCCTCCACTTCTCAACCTGAAAATTGGAGAAGCACAGGCAGGGCAGGCTAACTCTGTAAGGGTTGCACCTTGACGTAGCATGTCAGCCATTCGTTTAATATGTTGTTCCTCATTTTTTTCTTGCGACAAGTTTTAAAACCTCCGAAATAAATAGGTATAAAAGCCTATATAACTTGGTTATTACGGAATTGTGTCGGGGTGGCATGTTATGGTTAGGAAGAAGAAACTGCAGGAATATGAAGAGAGAGTTAGACAAGCGTTAGTCGTGCTGGGACAAGTTTCTGAAGATACTACTACTCCTAGGAACATTAGAAGAGCGGCGAAGAAGTCCATGGGGGTTCTGCAAACAACGGAATACACGCCTGCCGTTAGAGCCTCAAACGCCATATCAACTCTGGATGAAATTTTGCAAGACCCGAACATGCCACCTTATACACGGGTAAAATTGTGGAACGTGATGAGCCTTCTAGAAGCAATAAAGGATTGATGTCAGCTAGTTCTCTTGTGTTTTCTGAAGGATGGCAATTAATTTTTCTGGTAGGCACGTTCAAAGCCAGTTTGAAGCAACGTTTTTGTCTTAAGGTTTTTGCAGGGGAATATTAGGCTCGAAATGTGTGGAGTTAGTGCGTGCGGAACTCTCTATGTCTAAGCAGTCGTGGTAGATTGGCAGGAGAATTCAGATTCTGAAG
>JACUTN010000124.1 GCA_014859805.1 Candidatus Bathyarchaeota archaeon | reverse complement strand
TTGATTTCAAACTCTGCCAGTGAACGGCCCATTTCAATCATACGTTTCTTTGTAAACTTTTCATCTACGTCCTGTTCTCCCTCAATCACTAGGATGCCGTCAGCTCCAAAGGCAAAAGCATAAAGCAAATGCTTCAAGCCTAGAATGGCTGTTGATGGAACAGGCACGATTCGAATGGTTTCCGGATAGTTAACGCGATCCAGCCCCAAAAAGTCCATGCCTGTATATCCAACATTCTTTTCAACGAAGGCAACTATCCTAACTTCGTCTGGTTCCTTATCACTGAGAACTCCTCGCAAGTGAGCGACCATCTGCCTAGTTGTTGAATTCTTAAAATCAATAGCCTCTCTCGGACAGACTGGTATACATGCGCCGCAGCCAATGCACATGAAAGGGTTGATTTTGGCTTTTCCCTCTTGCATGGCTATTGCGTTCAACGGACATGTTTGAATGCAGATACTGCAGCCGTCGCATAACTCTGGGATTACATAGGCTTTTTCAGGACTTGTGGTGATGTATTCGCTTTTGAGGAACAAAGAAGCCTTGGCAGCAGCTCCTAAAGCGTCGGAAACCGTGTCACGGACATCCTTTGGACTTAGGGCGCATCCGCACGCAAAAACTCCTGTGATCAGCGAGTCAACCGGGTCGAGTTTCGGATGCTTTTCTTGTATGAAGCCGTCTTCACCTAGAGAAAGCCTCATTTTTTCTGCAAGTTCCTTAAGCCCAGCAGGTGCAACCATAGGCGTAGCTAAAGCAACTAAATCAAACTCTTGTTCCGAAACGTTGCCAGTTAATGTGTCTTCAGCCAAAACAACAAGTTTGCCATTTTTGTTTTTCCAGACTTCGGCTACTTTACCTCTTACAAAAATGACTTCTGCTTCTTGGTCTCGCCAGTAAAGCTCTTCATAGCCTTTGCCAGTAGCCCTAATATCTGTATAGTAAATGTGAACGTCTATTCCAAGCATTTTCTTAAGCACAAAAGCCTGCTTTAAGGCGTACATGCAACAAATGCGGCTGCAATAGGGAATGTGATTTTTATCTCTCGAGCCAGCGCAGAGGACAATTGCCATTTTTCTGACGTCGCTACCGTCAGCCCTTTTAATGTAACCGCTTGTTGGTCCCGAGGCTGAGGTAAGCCTCTCCAAATCCAACATGGTTATGACATCTTTGTAGACGCCATATCCATAATTCTCAAGCTTTCGAGCGTCGTAAAGTTCATAACCCGTAGCCATAAGAATCGCGCCTACGTTCAAATCAATTGTTTTTCCTTTGTCTTCTAGGTTTATGGCTTTGGATGGGCAGAGCTGTTCGCATTTTCCACATTTTGTGCAAGCGTTGAAGTCTATTACGTAAGCAGATGGCACGGCTTGTGGAAACTCTATGTAAGCCGCTTTTCTCTGTGACAAACCTTCATTGAACTCGTCTGCCACGGTTACTGGACACACTTTCGTACATACGCCGCAGCTTCTGCATTTCTCTACGTCCACGCCTCTGGGTTTCATGAAAACCTTAACATTGAAGTTGCCTGGGCGCCCACTAACCTCTTGAACCTCAGCATAAGTGAGTAAGTTCACGTTTGGGTTTCTTCCAACTTCAGCCATTTTTGGCGTAAGTATGCATTGGGCGCAGTCAAGAGTTGGAAAAACCTTTGTTAGTTTTGCCATGTTGCCTCCTATGCTGGGTCTTCTCTCTACGACGTGAACCTTAAAATCTAAATAGCCAAGTTCAAGGGCGGCGGTTATTCCAGCTATTCCTCCGCCTATGATTAGGATTTCTCTTGAGCCCTTTTCGCTTATAGTTTCCAGAGGTTCAAGTTCTCGGCTTCGTTCGTAGCCGCCTCTGATTAGAGTTACGGCTTTTTTTGTGGCTTCTGTAGAAGGCTTTGGACCGTGAGCCCATGAGCATTGTTCCCTTATGTTTACAAATTCAAGCATGTAGGGATTCAAGCCTGCACGTTCCAGAACGCTTTGAAAAGTGGCAAGGTGCATTCTTGGCGTGCAGCTGGCAACTATGACTCTACTCAAATTATTCTTCTTTATCGCTTCTATTATCATTTCTTGGGCTGGCTTGGAACACATATACTCATCCTGTTTGGCTACAGCAACTCCTTCCCAGTTTTTAACGGCTTCAACAACAGCCTTCACGTCCACAACGTCGCCTATGTTTCCGCCACACTCGCAAACAAAAATTCCGATTCTCGGCGGACTTTTCTGCATCAATGGCAATCTCCGTTTTCCTTGGTTTGTTTTGATTCATACGAGGAAAACGCTTAAAAAATCTTATGTTCCATTTTAGGCAAACGTGACATAAAGAATGAATGCTCAAGAGCTTGTTCAAAAACATAAATTGCTTGAATGTATCCAGTGTGGAATGTGTACTGGAAGTTGTCCAGTTTCAAGAAAAGCCAATTTAAACATTAGAAAGTACATGCGGGAAGTCGCCTTAACAGGCAAGTTAACTATACACCCGCAAGACGAGTTGTGGAGCTGCACAACCTGTTCAACATGCGGTGTCCGATGCCCAAAAGATTTAAACCCATACGAATTTTTGATTGACGTACGAAGCATGGCTGTTGAAGGGGGACAAATCCCGCCTACGATTCGAGATGCGTTGGAAAGTGTTTTCAAAAACGGGAATCCGTGGGGAAGAATCAGAGCTAAAAGGACTGAATGGACTCAAGGCTTAAACATTAAGCACATTTCAAAAGGTGCTGAAATCCTCTATTATGTTGGTTGCACACCAAGCTATGATCCGAGAATGCAAGAAGTGGCAAGAAGTGTTGTGAAGTGTTTTCAGAAGGCTGGAGTTGACTTTGGAATTTTAGGACAGGAAGAGAACTGTTGCGGAGGCGAAGTTTACGGAATTGGTGAAAAAGGCTTGTTCGAGTTCTTAGTTGAAGAGAACATGAAAATCTTCAACAAATACCACATAGAACGCTTGGTTACGAGTTGCCCTCACGGCTATCATACAATCAAGAATCGCTACGAACAAACAGGCTTAGAAGTTCAACATCACACACAATTGCTTGCCAGTCTAATCGAAAATGGAAAACTCACGTT
>JACUTN010000123.1 GCA_014859805.1 Candidatus Bathyarchaeota archaeon | reverse complement strand
TTCTCAAGCCTTATCACGTGTTCAGCCTTTTCTGCAAAGGCTTCGCTGTGCGTAACCGCTATTATCTGTTCTATGGCTTTGAAGCGTGAGATTGCTTCGGCTAGGCGGTCTATTGATCCGTCTTCCGTTCCAAGGCTTTCAGTTGGTTCATCAAGCAATAACATGCTTAATCCGTGGCCTGTTCTAGACTGCATGATTAGTTGACCTAGTCCAAGACGATATGCAAAGGCAAGCAATGTTCTTTCTCCGCCTGATAGGTTTGAAACTTCTCGTTCAGCACCGCTTTCGCTTTTCACGTATGGCGTATAAGTCTCATCGATTAAGACGTTTATTAGAGCACCCTCTCCGCCTACTAGGCTGTCGAGAACTTGCTGGACAAAGTTTCTTAAGACTTTCACGAATTCGCTTCGCAATTTCGGCTGAATGCTTCTGTAAGCGTTGCGTATGCCACCGATGATCTCGATAACCTTTACTATTTTCTCCATGCGTTCAATCTTTTGTTGGGCCTGGTCAATTCTCTCTTTCATTTCGTCCAAACGTCTAAACAAGTCTTTTTTGCGGTTTTCCTTAGTTCGCAACTCGGATTCTAACAGGTAATATTGTCTGAAAGCTTGTTCTCTCTGAACTCTTGCGGCTTCCAGCTTAGACATATCGAACTTGCCAATTTCTCTTCGCGCGGCTTGAAGTTGTATGCGTAATTCGTTTTCCAGTCTTTGTTTTTCCTCAAACTCCTTTGAAAGTTCAGTCAGTGTTTGAGATTCGTCGTTTACGCGGGTTTTTAACTCTTCAATTCTTGGGGCAAGCATTCGCAAGTTTGAAAAGGCGGCGTTTGCCCTGTTTTTTATCTGCCTCAGTTCTTCAATGTCGTGTCGAAGCTGACTTATCGTTTTTTGTCGTTCACTGTTTTCTTCTTGGATTCTTTGCATTAGGTTGTTTTTGTATTCCGTTGTTAAGGATTGGAGACAGAGTGGACAGCGGTTTTCAGTGGATAGTGACGAGATTCTTTTGCGGTCTGTTTGCATGCTTTTGAGGGCTGCTTCTTCTTCACCTTTTAGGCTGGCGATTTGGTCATCAAACGTTAACATATATTGTCTTAACGCTTCAATCGGCTGGTCTGGCGAAATTCCAACTTCCTTGAACTCAGCCTTATAAGATTCCGTCTGCGTTTCCATAGTGTTCAAACGTTGCTTCAAATTCTCAACAACGATTTTTTTCCCTTCAATTTTTTCAGCTATAGAAGCTGAAGCATCCTTCACATTCGTTAGGTTTGCTTGTGTTTGTGCCTCTTTTCGTTTAAGCGCTTCAGTCAGGGTTTTTACCTCTTCCAGCTTCTTGAGTTTCAAATCTGCATCTTCTAAGGCTTTTTTGGCTTCTTCCAGCTTTTGTGCCATATCTTGCAGTTCAATTTCGATGAGTGAAAATTCCTCGGCTGCATGGTTATATTCGGTGTTTAGTTTTTCCATTCCAACAACATCTGAGTCTTTTTCGTAGGCTCTTCTTTCTCCCTCGTATTCACGTTGATATCCAGCGAGGTTGCTCCATGCTTTTTCGTAGTCTGATAAGCCGAATAATTCATCTAAGCGTTTTTGTCTTTCTCTAGGCCTAGCGTCTAAAAGTTCTTTCAAATGTTCTTGTCGAACCCACACTATTTCACGGAAAAGTTCTTTATCCAAACCTGTTACTGTCTTGAGTTGTTCAGCCACTGCGTCACCTTTCACACTTGCTATTAAGTTTTCATCTTGAAAGAGTCTCAGTTCATCAAAGTCTTGGCTTATGCCCTTGCCACGCCTCTTCAGTCCACGTAATATTTTGTAGCTTTTTCCATTCTGAACGAATTGAAGTGTAACTTTTCCGTTGTCTACCCCTTCACGGAGCAGGTAATCGTAGCTTCTGCTGAGGGGTTCTCCAAACAATGCAAAGTCTATAGCATATAATGTGCTGGATTTTCCACAGCCTAAACCGCCGACTAGACAGTTGAAGCCTTTTGCGAAGGGCACTGTTGACTTTACGTGAGAGCGGATGTTTTCTAATTGAATAATTTCAATTCTCATTTCAGAAGCTCCTCGAAGGTTTGTTTCACTTTTTCTTCCTCTTTTTTGGTCAGCGGTTCAATAAGGCTGACTGCTACGCGGGCTATTTTTTCGGCTTCGTCACTGGTGTAGCGTTCAGAGAAAATCTGCATGAAGTATTCGAAAGCCTTCGTTTTTAAATCCTTGAACTCGGCTTCGAATATTGAACGAACAATCTCTTCTGATACTTCAGTTTCACGCAGTAAAACAACAGGGTGCACAAGCAAAGCCTTTTCAGCAGCACTTCTAAGCTGGGAAACATCCACTTCTGCACGAGTCGCCTCAGCAGGCAAAACTCCTCTCAACACTGGAACTATTATTACACCTTCTTCATCAGCTCCCCTTACAAGCTGAACGGCTAGCTCGGTTATTTTTGAGGGAGTTACACCAGTGAAGTCTTGATCCAATACAACAAATTTGCGTGGAGACTCTAACCGCATAAACTGCGGCGAGGCTGTTCCTTTTTCGTCCACTTCAACATAATAGAAGCCCTTATCATTTTTCGCTTCTTCATAATCGACGGTTTCCGTGCTTCCACTGTAAACCAGCAAACCTGTCTTAAACCTATCCTTGTAAGATTTATGCACATGCCCAGCAGCATAATAATCAAAACCTTCTGGTATAAGCTCAGGTGGAGCTTCAGCCTCCATATACGGGGGCGTCAAGCTTGGAATATCTAAAGCCCCGTGCAAAACAAAAATGTTAAACAGTTCTGGGTCTGGTGTTGGTTTGTTTTGCTCCATAAAAGCAGGAAGCAACTCTTCAGTCTTCCGCCTAGTTCTAAAATTCGGCACCCCATAAACGTAGCAGCAATCTTCCTTTCTCCAGCAAGCGCCTTCATGTCTTGGCAAATGATAAACCAGCCCAGCACTATCCAAAGGATTCAAAATGGTTCCAGTTACAACATTAGGCGCTGAATCATGTGAACCGTCAACTGTTAAAACTGGAATTCCAGCTTTGCGCAGCCGACTAAAATTTTTAATGGCTCTCTCTAATGTGACGTTCGAAGGACGAGCATG
>JACUTN010000122.1 GCA_014859805.1 Candidatus Bathyarchaeota archaeon | reverse complement strand
GAGGCTGTTAAAGCCGTGGAGAACGGAGCAGAGGAACTGGACATGGTTATTAATTTGAGTGCGTTGAAATCGGGTGATTACGAAGCTGTGAAGCGGGATGTTGCGGCTGTTGTTGATGTTAAACGGTTGTCGAAGGAAATAGTTGTTAAGGTTATTATTGAAACAGCTTGTTTAACAAAAGAGGAGAAAGTGATTGCTTGTAGGCTTGTTAAAGAGGCTGGAGCGGATTTTGTGAAAACTTCAACTGGGTTTTTTGGCAAGGGAGCATCTGTTGAAGATGTTAGGTTGATGCGGCAGACTGTGGGCAGTGATTTTGGTGTTAAGGCAGCGGGGGGCATAAGAACGTGCGCTGATGCGGTGGCTATGATTGAGGCTGGAGCGAACAGGATTGGAACAAGCACGGCAGTCGAAATAGTTGAGGCTGCTCCATAACCTTACATTCGTTCAGGTGCCACTATACCAATTAGGTTGAGCGCGTTTCTGAGCACTATTCTTACAGAGTCAACTAAGGCGAGTCTTGCGTCGCTGAGTTCTTGGGGCTTGGCTTTTATGACTGGTAGGGCATTGTAGAATGTGTTGAATTTGTCGGCTAAAACGTTAGCGAAGTCAGCGATTAGGTTGGGCTTGAGAAGTTCTGCGGCTTCAATGAAAACGTCTGGAAAACTTGATACGGCTAGGATTATTTCATGCTCCAATTGTTCTTTTAGTAGGTTGTATGCTGGTTTTTCTGGTTTTCTTTGGGCTTTTCTTAGGATGCTGCATGCTCTTGCATGGGAATATTGAATGTATGGTGCGCTGTTTGTTTCGAAGTTTAGTACTCTGTCCCATGTGAACACGACGGGTTTGGAGGGGTCAACTTCTACGAGGGCGTATCGTACTGCACCCATGCCGACAAAGTTTGCAATTTTTTGTTTTTGTTCTTCTGATAGTTGTGGGGAACGCTTCGAAACTTCTTCGTATGCCCGTTTTACTGCTTCGTCCATGACTTCGTCGAATGTGATGTAGCGTCCAGTCCGGCTTGACATTTTATAACCTGGAAGATTTACGAGGTTGTAGGCGAAGTGAATCAGGTTGTCTGCGTAATTGCTATAGCCCAAGGCGTACAAGGCTATTTTCAATTGCAGTTGAGCTAGCTTTTGTTCCATCCCAATAACATTGATGACTTTTTCGGCTCTTTCAAACTTCCACAAAGTGTAGGCGATGTCTCGTGTGGGATAAAGCGTGGTGCCGTCTGCACGGACAAGTGTTAGGGAGGGAACTTCATAAGATTCTCTTAAGTTGAGTTCTTTCTTTAGTTTGAGTTTTTGAGTTGCTTTTTCTGCGTCGAATTCTAAAACTCCGCCTAGAGCGGAAACGTATGGTGTTTTCTCTAATTTTTCCAGAATTTCTTGCACTCGGTTGCTCCATACTATTTCGCTTTCCCAGTCCCATGAGTCATAGAATACTTCCGCGCAGCTCAGGGTTTCCTTGAAACCTTGTAAGCAGAGTTCACTGACTTCTCTTATTAGTTGCTTAGCGTGCTCGTCTCCGCGTTCGTATGCTTTGTTTAGTTCGTTAATTGTTGTTTCGGGGTCTTTGTCTTTGCCTATTTTTTCCAAAAGTGCTTCAAAAAGCTCTCGGTACTTTTCTTTAAGCTCAGCAGCTACAGATATCCAATCGTCCAGTTCCCTGTTCAGTTTCATAATTTCTTCTGTTGCTGAAACTGCTTTTGCTCGTTCAAGTTCCTTTTTCAAACGGTTGATTTCGACTAGGCAACTTGTTGTTGTGTATATTTTGCCGAAGAAGTGGTCTGGTTTTCCTTCTGGTTTGGGTCTGCCAAGCTTTTCGTATCCGTAGGATAGTACTGCAGATTGGCGACCCACATCATCTATGTAGTAATGGCGGTACACGTTGTGGCCTCTCGCTTTAAGCGTTCGGGCTATGGCATCACCAAGCATGGGGTTTCTGGCTTGTCCGATGTGTATTGGACTAAGCGGGTTTGCACTTGTGTGTTCAACAATGATTTTCAAGGGGTTATCGGTTTTGACGAAGCCATATTCTGTGTCAAAATGTCTAACGGAATCAATGGTTAAGGCTGAAAACTTCGCAAAGTCTACATGAAAGTTTACGTAGCCTCCTCCAGCGGTTGTAACGTGCTCAATCAAGGAAAACTTTGACTTGTCTAGGGTTTCAACTAAGCGTTTAGCTAATGCTAGGGGTTTTTCGCCTAGTTGTTTGGCAAGCTCAAAACACAGCGATGAAGCAAGTTGTCCGAACTCTGGATTAGGCGGCTTGTCTAATGATAAGCGTGCAATTTGTTTTTTGGGGAAAAGTTTTTGGAGTGCGTCTGCTAAGCTGTTTTGGCATTCTAGGCGGAACTCAGCGAGGGGGTTTTGGGAATCCATTAACGTTTTTCTCCATCTTTTACGAGTTATCTGAGTCTTTTAGGGTTAACGTTATATTTTAACTTGAAATCACCCAGCAGAGGCAAAACGATATATTCCTTGTTTAATAAGGGTTTTTGGGAACTGGTATGAAGATAGTTTTCTCAGAGAAGTGCTTGGAGTATGGGTCTTGGCACATAGAAGGCCCTGAAAGGGTTAGAAGGGCTTATGAGATTCTGAAGGAGAAGGGTTACGAGTTTTTAACGCCTGAACCAGCGTCAGAACACGATATTCTTAGAGTGCATGATGCTGATTATGTTCGAAGACTTAAGGACGGCTTTGTGGAGGATGCTGACACTCCCGCTTATGAGAATATTTATGAGTATGCGAGGCTTGCGGCTGGAGGAGCCATTTTAGCAGCTAAAGTTGGGGGATTTTCTTTGATGAGACCTCCGGGGCACCATGCAGGAAGAAGAGGCGTAGCTCTAGGGGTGGGGACTAAGGGATTCTGTTATCTGAATAATATAGCGATTGCAGTGAAGTTTTTGGGTAAGCCTTGTTTGATTTTGGATATTGATGGCCATCATGGTAATGGGACTCAGGAGATTTTCTTGGGAGATGAAGATGTGACGTATGTTGGGTTTCATCGGTATCCGCATTATCCCGGCACGGGCTATAGTTCTGAGGGTAATTGTCTGAATTTTCCTTTGAGGGCTGATTGTGGAGATGAG
>JACUTN010000121.1 GCA_014859805.1 Candidatus Bathyarchaeota archaeon | reverse complement strand
TTCTAGAAGAATCCTCTATTTTGCTCCTATAACCAGCGTAGAAAGACTTTACTTCTACTGGGACAAGGTAATTGAACAAGTGAAATAAAATGTTAATAGGCTTGATTGCAGACACACACGATAACTTGCCGCTAGTTGATAAAGCTGTAAAAAAGTTAAATGAGACGAATGTTGGGCTTGTGCTCCACGCCGGAGACTACGTGGCACCATTCGTCATCCCAAAGCTTAAGGAATTAAAGGCGAAGTTAATTGGTGTTTTCGGCAACAATGACGGCGACCGTGAACTCTTAAAAAAGAGATTTAATGAATATAAACACCTAGAGATGCATGGGAACTTCGCCGAAATAATTATTGGCGACTTAAGAATAGCGTTACTGCATGGAGATGAGGAAGAGCTTTTAGAAGCTCTGATCAACAGCCAAAGCTTCGACATTGTTGTTCATGGGCACAATCACAAAGCAGAAGTGTATCAAAAAGGCAAAACGTTGATTGTGAACCCAGGTGAGGCATGTGGATATCTAACTGGTAAATCAACAATTGCTTTGCTTGATACAGATAGGCGTGAAGCGGAAATAATTGAACTCTGAACCTGAAGCTAACGAAACCCTGTAGAACACTAGTGGCTTGTTAGAAAAGTTCTAGACCCCCCTTATATAAAGTCTGTCGCTTATGCTTGCGATGTGTGCTTATTTGATTTTTTTTGTGGCTTCTATTTCATTCTTTTTTGAAGTTTGAGAGGGAAAGTTGTCGTTTTCTATTTTTATCCTCATTGTTCTTAGGCTCGGTGGGGGTTTTGTGTGAAAGTGTTTTTAGGCTTTCTTCTTGGAGTTCTCGCATGATTTGCTTCATTTCACCAACCTTCTTCTCTAAACCTATCAACGTAGCTCTAAGCTCGTCGATGTGACCCAATACATATTTGATGAGGGGTTGGGTTTCTTCTGAGGCTTGTATGCTTATTACTGGACCTTTTGTTTCGGAAGCCTTCTTTAAAGTGATTAGTGCATCCATGAGCGGTGAAGGGTTATCCCTAACGTCCCGCATTAAAAGAAGGAGATCTGAGCCGTCTGTTAGGGCTTTTCTTAGTTGTTCGAAGGCTAAACGGGAATTTGCAAGCGGGTCTGGGGAGTTCTGAAGCAGAATATCCTTGAAAGTCGTTAGGGTTTGAGTGAATTTCTTACATAAAGCTTTTACCTTGTAGGCCTTCTCTGGTTTCAGAATCACCATGGTTTCTTTGCTTTCTGTCGCTAAATCCTTTAGATTGTTAACGTAATGCTCAGTTTTGTTCAGCAATTCTGACGGGGGGAGTTTTTCGAATATTGCTCCACTGGCAACATCGCTTGCGATTTTCTGCATAATCTCCTCAAACTCACTTATTTTTTCATTAATTTCTTCCTTAATCAAGAGTCTCACCATGACGATTGACATTGTCGGCTATTCAAGTTGTCTCACAATTTTGTTTTGTTAGCTATTTAGGTTGCCTTGGAATTTTAGGTTTTTTATGCTTTGTTGAAAAGTGAAAAAACTTATTACTTGTGATTTACACTGCTTATGTTAGAGAGAATATGTTTGGAAAGGAGAAGAAAAATGTGAAACGGATAGTTCTTTCAATATTTGCATTTGCCTTAGTGTTTTCAACGTTAGTAAATACACTGAACGTGACGCAGGTGAATGCTGAACCAGGAGGAAACATGGAACTTAAATGGTATTTAAGCTCTTCTGCTTGCTATTCAGCATTGAAGAATGGTGAAGTGGATATTGCGACTACATGTATCGGGTCTGGGGGGTTATCATATGAGCAATTTGAGGATGCTCAAGCAGACCCTGACGTTCAGTTGGCTTCATATGATGAGAGCGGAATATTCGAGTTTGATATCAACAATAACTACAGTATACAAGATTATCCTAATGTGAGGTCTCCAACGAACGAGCTTAAGGTTAGGCAGGCAATCGCCCATTTAATTAACAAATCCTACATTGTTGAAGAGGCTTTACCCGAGTTCTGGCGTGAAACAATAGATGTGCCAATTTCAAACGCGTTGAGCGGATGGTGGAATACTAGCGTTACTGGATCGAATTATCCCTACCCTTACGATCCAGATGCAGCGGCGGCGTTGCTGGCAAGTTTAGGTTTCAACGATACGGAAGGCAACGGTTACCTTGATTATCCATCAGACTGGCCTGGAATAGAAAACCTGCCAGATACTGACACGACGAAGATGCCTCTCAAAATCTACATAAGAGAAGACCATGAAGATAGAAAAGAAGCTGGAAACTACTTAATCTATCAGCTTGAAGGAGATACGGCAACACCTGGAGACGGTCCTCTGGCGAATGCCAACTGGCCTTCAGGTTTTAGAGGCGGAGACTTTGATACGGAAAAGGGAGTGTGGATAATGTGGGATCCAGTGACTTATTACAGAAATTATCATATATACACAGGTGCGTGGGGATTGGGTAGATTCCCTCCAATGTACATGTATTATTTGTTTCACAGCAGTTTATGGTATCCATGGGGACCAAATTATGTGACAGACATGGAATATTCTAATCTGGACTTGGAATTGGAAAAAGCGTATTATGCAGATGACATTTCTACCGCCATGTTTCATTGTAAAAATGCTCAAGGTCTTCTTGTCGACAAGTACTGTGTCAGCGTTTGGCTATGGAACAGTAAGCGCTTCAATGCTTATAGAAAAGAACTTGCAGGCGTAGTCAGTCAACAAAACCAAGGAATAATCAACCAGTACACTTGTTTAAACGCTTATAGGGTAGACGACCCGACAGCTCCTATACGGATTGGATTGCCGTCAGCTCCAGATAGATTGAATGTGCTTTACTCGCCATGGTCGTATGAGCAATCGGTGCTTGGCATGGTCTATGCTAACCTCATGAGTGTTAATCCATACCATTTGACGACTGATCAGCCTTGGGTTGCCCAAGATTGGGAATCAAGCACGTGGTACGACCCTAGAGACGGCGAGAACAAAACCGTGGTTACTTTTTGGCTGAGAAAGGATGTTGGTTGTGCTGAGCCACAGACTGGTGATTTGGTGGATTACTTCACTGCCGATGACTTTGAATTTTCAGTATGGTACAACTACGCTTTTG
>JACUTN010000120.1 GCA_014859805.1 Candidatus Bathyarchaeota archaeon | reverse complement strand
TTGGAGAGGTTTGAGATCTCAAAGCAATAAGACGATGTCCGACCCGTCGTACAGCTGAGAGATTTCAAGACTCTCCAATTTCCAGCTGAATTTCTCCCACATATGTCGTTTTCTAATATTCTTCAGTAATTTGGCTGATGATTGTGGATTCTGCATAGCCTAACGCACACACGCGCGCGAATGGTGAAATGCTAAAAGGAACGATGTAATTGTGAAAAGACTATAGGTAAATATTAAAAGAAAGTGAAACTAAGTTTTTGTAAAAGGTGATAAATATGGAAGTTTCGCGTCATCCAACAAAATATTTAGGTGAAGAATATCAACGCTTGGTTCGTGAAAGCCTTAACTGGCAGCTTAGGGTTCTGGAAAGCGCAAGCGAACCCATCTGTACGGTAGATGGAAAAGAGGTTTTGATGCTTTGTGCAAACAACTATCTAAACCTTGCAACTCACTCAAAAGTGGTTGAGGCAACGATAGAGGCGACCAGAAAATATGGGGCAGGCGCAGGCAGTGACAGGTCGATTTCTGGCAACATGTTTCTTCATGAGGAATTGGACCGTCGTCTAGCAAAGTTCAAGAACGCTCCAGCTTCGCTGACTTTTCAAACAGGGTTTATGGCTAATGAGGGGCTTATTCCCCAGCTTGCTGGCAGAGGAGACCTATTCGTTTCAGACGAGCTAAACCACGGTTCAATAATCGACGGAGTAAGACTGAGCCGCGCGGACAGAGCTATATTCAAACATAAAAACATAGAAGACTTAACACGTGTGATGGAAGAAGCGGAAAAACACGATCCTCCGTACAAACACATCTGGATCTTCACGGACGGAGTCTTCAGTATGGACGGAGACCTTGCACCATTAGCCGGGATAGCCAAGATTGCTAAAGAACACGGAGCCGGCGTCTATGTTGACGATGCCCATGGTGAGGGTGTTTTAGGCGACGGTGGACGAGGAATCGTGGACCACTTCAAACTTGGACGTGACGAGGTGCATGTAGAGATGGGAACTTTTTCAAAGGCTTTCGGTGTCGTAGGCGGGCACATCAGTGGCAATGAAGACCTTCGCAACTTCACGTATAACAAGGCTAGAAGCTGGCTGTTGAGCGGTGCTGTTCCGCCAGGTGTTGCTGCCGCTTGCATTGCAGCCATAGACGTGCTTGAAACAGAACCGCAACACGTTAGAAGAGTTTGGGAAAACCGCAACCATCTCTTAGACGGATTTAAAGATGCTGGGTTTGACACTGGAAACGGAGAAACGCCTATAATTCCAGTGATGTGTGGCAAGAGCAAAACGTCAAAGGACTTTGCAGACTATCTCTGGACAAAAGGCATATTCGTACTGCCAATCTTCTATCCAATGGTTGCAAGAGACAAAGCGAGACTCAGAGTTCAGCTGTGCACAAAACACACAATAGAACAACTAGACAGAGCCTTAGAAGTCTTCAAAGAAGGCGGCAGAAACCTCGGAATAATCTAAGCTCCAAACACCTCTCCCATTTTTTATGTTATCTTTTGTTGTAGATGACAATGACTATACCTTCCAAAAAACAGTTGTTAAGAGAAAAAATTTGGAGTGAGATGGAACGCTTAAGAATCGCAGCTTTTCCTCTTCCGTGTCGAGGCAGAATACCCAACTTTGTTGGAGCTGAAGCTGCCGCTGAAAGGCTGCGTCAACTAAAGGAATGGAAAAACGCCAAAGTTATTTTTGTTAATCCAGATTCGCCGCAACGCAAAGTAAGAGAATACGCCCTTAAAGACGGAAAAACTTTGATAGTGGCTTCTCCGAGGCTTAAAAGAGGCTTCATGCTGATTGATCCAGCTGAAGTGAAAGGAAAAGAACACTATGCATCAACAATTAAAGGTGCCTTCAAGTTTGGAGTAGAAGTGGAAGAGTTTTCTAAGCCAGACTTGGTTGTTGAAGGCTCCGTTGCTGTTGACACGCGAGGGCATAGACTTGGAAAAGGACACGGCTACAGTGACTTGGAAATACAAATGCTAAAGAGAATGTTTGGAAGAGTTCTCGTAACAACAACGGTTCACGATATACAAATTGTTGAAAAGGTTCCCTTTGAAGAAAAAGACGAAAAAATTTCAATAATCGCCACGCCTATAAGGATTATCCGTGTTTCGGGCTGATTAGAACGAAGAAAGAAGCTTAAGCGGAAATGAATGGAAATTGTGATTGCTTGCTATTTCAAATTTAGGAAATGTTTAAAAATATCGAATCATTCATTTTCTTTCGGAAATGAAATTTAGATTATACTTGCTGTGGTATTGTATTGCGGTCTTCATTCTAACATTTGTAACCTTTATAGTTTTGCATGTTGGGAGGTTGCCTCCCATCTTCTGGCTTGTAATAGTCTTAACCTATATAGTTGCTCCCTTCTTGATATACAATTCTTTTGTTGAACCCCTTATGGAGAAGCTGAGCGGGAAAAAAATGCTTCTTCTTACGTTTAGCATAGTAGTCATAGGAATGGCTTTCACAGAGTCAACCTGGGTAATCATCACTCCTAAATGGGCTTTCTCAGTTACTACAGACAAGTCAACTTATGTGCTTTGTGAAAACGTGACAATTACAGTGTCTCTTAAGAACTTAGGCTTCATTACACACTCGTTTAAATCCCTAATAAGTGATCCTGTACTACTCTCAGTAGAGTTTCAGCCTACCCAAAACCCCACAGTCACTTATCAAGTATGGTATAGCCCATTTCACAGGAATATCACAGAATTTTCAATCGGCCCAAATGAATCACTTGAAAGAACATTTGTTTGGAATCAAACTAGACTAGTAAAGCCTTGGTTATATAATCAAACCTACATGCCAGGCACATACCGCATCAAAGCATTCATACCGGATGCAGAAGCAGATCTAGAAATGGAAGACTATCTTTTCATAGCATACACAACAATAAACATCACATCCACCTAAATCTTGCTTTAGGTTAGAGAAACCTCATGTTCTGAAGCTTTAACGGCGCAATTTTTCTAATGCCGCGTTTACATCTTCCAGCTCAAGTTTTTTAAGATCTGTCATTCATGTTCAACCTGACCAGAAATGAAGAAAGTTTGTAAATGGTACGTTGTTTGTCCGATGAAGAGATTTTA
>JACUTN010000119.1 GCA_014859805.1 Candidatus Bathyarchaeota archaeon | reverse complement strand
TATAGAAAAATCTTATGGAACATTGTTTCAAAAAATCGGATTCAGAATCTTAACTTACAATACATCAGGAGGGGAAACATCCCTTAAAAACCACAGAAAGATAGGCATAAACACATGTGTGGGGGTGTAAATGAAAAAGAAAATGGCAATAATAATGTTCGAGTTGGTTGATGAAAGCATGGAAGAAAGAAACGAAAAAATAGTGCAGGAACTGCGAAACTGGTTCCGTGAAGATGCAGTTTCCATTCCATGGGCCAAAGAAATAAGAGGCATCACTGTAAAAGAAGAATAGCTTGCCGAAGAGTCACAAAAACGATTTCACGTTCTTGATTTTTGCTTTCCTTTTCACCGATTTCTATCAGCAAGGATAAGTTATTTACTTTCGCATTTCTAAAAGACAGCAAAGATTATGAAGGTTAACAACAAAACTAGAGTGAAACGAAGGTGGAGGGCCCGTAGTCTAGTTGGTTAGGACGTCGCCCTCACGCGGCGAAGATCGCTGGTTCAAGTCCGGCCGGGCCCACCACAAGGTTATGAATCATCGATGGATGTTTTGAGAAGACAAACCGTAACTTTAAATTATTGAATAGTTTGTTAGAAGCTTCTGGTGTTTTAGAATTGAGTTTAGCCATCGAAGCAACCGACGTAGTTAAGGTTTTCGGCAGCATTCACGCTTTAGATGGCTTAAGCTTCACGGTTAAACATGGTGAAATCTTCGGGCTTATTGGTCCGAATGGAGCTGGAAAAACAACCGCCCTACGTATTATCTCAACGTTGCTAAAGCCTACTTCAGGTTCTGTAAAGGTTCTTGGTCGTGATGTTGTGGATGAGGCTTCTGAGATTCGTAGGCTTATAAGCTATCTTCCTGAAGAAGCAGGAGCTTACAAAAATCTGTCAGGGTATGAGTATTTAGAGTTTATGGCCAAGTTTACCATTGAAGACAAAGAGATGATTAGAGAAACTGTTGAGGTTGCGGCAAAGATTTCTGGGTTAGAAGAACGCCTTAAGGATAAGGTGAAGACGTACAGCAAGGGTATGAAAAGGCGTCTTCTCGTTGCAAGAGCTCTTATGACAAAGCCTAAGCTTGCATTGTTGGATGAACCAACCAGCGGATTAGATGTTCTCCATTCCGTTCATGTTAGAGGAATCATAAAGCAGTATGTGGAAAAAGAGGGAGTTACCGTGCTTCTTTCAAGTCATAACATGCTTGAAGTGGAGCATCTCTGCGGCAAAGTGGCTCTCATAAATAAAGGCAAGATAGTAGCTGAAGGCTCTCCAGCAGAACTCGAGAAAAAGGTGAATGCATCAAATCTTGAAGAAGTGTTTGCGAAGGTGGTTGGTTTTGTTTAAAGGTTTATTCAACGTCATTGTGAAGGAAGTCAAGGAGTTAGTCAGAGACCCAACACTCCTCCTAGGCATGATAATCGTCCCGTTAATAATATTTCCACTAATGGGATTCGCAGTTCAAACTTCAATGAAAGCAGCAGAAGAAAGCATGGAAAACATTTCAATAGCAGTAATGAACCTTGACAAAGGCACCGTTGCTGAAAACCTCACGAATTTCTTGACAACTCTAGGCGTCACAATTGTTAAAATTGATGATTTGAACTTCACTGAGGCGGTTAACTACGTTCAACAATCAAACCTCACAGGACTCATAGTCATACCTCTTAACTTTACCAACAACATCACAGGTGGCTTAAAGGCAGAACTAGATGTTTACTCAGTGTTTAGGGGCGGGGGCATAGCTGAGTCTACGAGTTCCTCGACGATAAGCACTTTGTTAAAATCATTCGAAGAAAGCCTAGTTTTCCAAAAAATTTTTGAAGAAATTCCGGAAGAAGACCCACAAACTGTTTTGAACCCTATAGATATGTCTGAAAAATCAATAGTTAAAGGAAAAAGCGTTAACATTCATCCAAGCGTCCTTTTCGGGTTAATGATGTCGCAGTCCATGGGCATGCCGATAGGTATAATGATGTTGCTTATTTTTGCGATGCAGCTTGCAGCTACGTCTGTTGCGTCGGAGAAAGAGGAAAAGACATTGGAAACTTTGTTGACATTGCCTATCAACAGGTTGACAATTCTAGCTGGGAAATTGACGGGTTCCATAATTGTTGCAGTTGTAGGTGCGATAGCTTACATTGTAGGCTTCACTTACTACATGGGTTCTTTTATGGGGATTATGCCAGCCGAAACAGGCGTAGACCTTGCAGCGATAGGGTTAGCACCAACACCGATATCGTACTTACTTCTTGGAGCCTCACTTTTCGTGTCACTGATTTCAGCGTTAGCATTAGCAATTTCAATATCTGTTTTCGCTGAAGACGTAAAAGGTGCCCAAGCCTTAGTAGGACCTCTGTCCATGTTATTGATCTTCCCAATGATTTTTATGATGTTCACTGACATCTACGCCTTGCCATTTCCCTTGATGATCGTGTTACTTGCAATACCATTCACACATCCTATGCTAGCGTCTAAGGTAGCTTTCACTGGTGACTACCTAACAGCTGTCATAGGCATTGTCTACGTGTCGATATTTACCATTGCAGTGCTATACATTGCAGCAAGACTATTTGGCACCGAGAAAATCTTGACGGCGAAACTAAAGTTTAAGGGGCTAAGAAGACGTAAAAGAAAGCCAGCTGAATAACAGTAGTAAAGCTTTTCCGTAGAACATACAAAACTTGTTTTGGTGTTTGTGAATTGGGAATCCAACAGATTGAAGTTTATTCTGTTACTTTACGTTATAAGCAGCCTTTCCGAATTGCTCCGGGAGCAAGCACTGAAAGCCACAACGTTGTTGTTAAGATACTCACGGATGATGGGGTTGTTGGGTGGGGTGAATCATCGCCTTCGCAAAGGGTAACAGGTGAAAACCCAAAAACGGTTGTTGAAGTATTAGACAAGATTGCCCCCAAACTCATCGGCGTGTCTCCGCTGAGAATTGAGCAGGACATCGAACTCATGGATTCAATTGTTGACGGAAATCCATCTGCAAAGGCAGCCATAGACATGGCTTTACATGATATTTTAGGAAAAACTGCTCGTAAACCACTTTTCATGCTTATGGGCGGCTACCGCACAGAAGTCTTAACAGACATAACTTTAGGCATTAAATCTCCGAAAGAAATGGCTGAAGACGCTGTTGAAGCCGTCAATAATGGGTTTA
>JACUTN010000118.1 GCA_014859805.1 Candidatus Bathyarchaeota archaeon | reverse complement strand
GTGAAATGCAGCGTTTCTGGTTGCAGTAAAGACGCTGTACGCTCAATTTCATCGGCAAAAGTCAAGTCTGCTGGCCTCAACATTAGCAGTGGCGAGAGACGGGCTTATTTATGCAAAGAACATTACAAAGAATATAAAAAGAAGACTAAAAAAGAGAAAAAGGTTGAACAGTGGCGATATAAACCATCATAAAGGCTAAAAGGCGAGGATTTTATGCGAATATTACAGTTACACTCAAACTTCATCCAGTACAAACCTATTCAAAAAGAAATAGCCATCGCTGAAGAAGCTGAAAAAAAAGAAAAGCGACTGGAAGAAATCGTTGTCCTGTTCACAGCTGTTGAAGAAGGCGACAACGAAGCAGTAGCCAAAAAAGCCATAGACGAAGTTCAAGCCTTCCTAGAAAAACTGAAGGTAAACCGAATTCTAATCTATCCATACGCACACTTAAGCAGCAACTTAGCAAACCCCGGAAGCGCACTAGAAGTAGTCAAAGTTATGGAAGCCTACGCAAAAAAGATAGGCCTAGAAACATACCGTGCACCATTCGGCTGGAACAAACAATTCACAATCTCCATAAAGGGGCATCCACTTGCAGAACAATCACGCGCCATATTGCCAGCTGAAGCAGAAGAGAAGAAAGAAGAAAAGGTTTCCGAAGCAGTAAAAGCGCAAGAAAAACTGAAATCCTCTTGGTACATCCTCCAACCAGACGGGAAAATGGTACCAGTTGAAGAGTTCGACTTTGAAGGACGGGAAAACCTACAGAAATTCGCAGCATATGAAACCTCAAAAGTTAGGGCAAGCCAGCAAGCGCCTCCACACGTTCTGTTAATGAAAAGGCTGGAAATAGCTGATTATGAGCCGGGAAGCGACCCTGGAAACATACGCTGGTATCCAAAAGGCCGACTAATCAAATCCTTACTCGAACAGTTTGTCAACGCCAAAATGATCGAGTATGGCGCGATGGAAGTTGAAACTCCAATCATGTATGATTTTCAGCATCCAAGTCTAGCGGACTACGTAAACCGTTTTCCAGCGAGGCAATACATACTAAAATCAGAGAATAAAACACTTTTTCTACGGTTTGCGGCGTGCTTCGGACAATTTCTAATCGTTCACGACGCCCAGTTCTCTTACAAGCAGATGCCGCTGAAAGTTTATGAATTAACACGCTACAGTTTCAGACGGGAACAAAGAGGCGAGGTTGTCGGTTTAAGGCGACTGCGGGCATTCACGATGCCGGACTGTCACGCTTTCTGCACGGATCTCGAACAAGCCAAAAAAGAGTTCATAATAAGATTCAAATTGTGCATGCAGATCCTAGAGGAAATAGGCTTATCCGAAGGCGACTATGAAGCAGCGATACGTTTCACAAAAGACTTCTACGAAGAAAACAAAGAGTTCATCAAATCTTTGGCCAAAATCTTCGGAAGACCAGTTCTGTCTGAGATGTGGAGGGAACGCTTCTTCTATTTTATACTGAAATGGGATTTCAATGTCGTAGATAACCAAGACAAGGCAGCAGCTCTCTCCACAGACCAAATAGATGTTGAAAACGCAAAAAGATACGACATAACCTATGTTGACGAGAAAGGTGAGAAACGTCATCCGCTAATTATGCACTGTTCCCCGAGCGGAGCAATCGAAAGATGTGTTTATGCACTGTTGGAAAAAGCCTACAAGGAACAACAAAGCGGCAAACCACCAATGCTTCCATTATGGCTTTCGCCTACGCAAGTACGCATAGTCCCCATGTCAGACAAGTACTTTGGGCATGCTGAAAAATTGGCGTCTAGTTTAGACGCACAAAACGTACGTGTAGACATCGATGACCAGACGTTTACCATGCAAAAAAGGGTTAGAGAAGCTGAAAGAGAATGGGTTCCATACATAATCGTCGTGGGACAAAAAGAAATAGAATCAGATAGGCTTCCAGTGAGGGATAGAAAGGCTGGAAAAATACGCAAAATGAAACTTGAAGAACTGACAAGCGAAATTGGAGAAATAGTAAAAGGTAAACCTTTCAAACCACTTCCTGTTCCAAAACACCTATCGAAAAGACCGCAATTCTACGGTTAACAATGATTGAAACAACCAACTTTTTACAAAAAATATATTTGAGTAGACTAAACTCTCCAGTTTGGAGAGTGAAACCATTGGAAAAAGAATTACTCATCTACATAGATGGGAAATACTATCCAAAGTCACAAGCAAAAGTTTCAGTTTACGATCACGGACTTTTATATGGAGACGGCGTCTTTGAAGGAATCCGCGCCTACAACAGCGTAGTCTTCAAACTCAAAGAACACATAGACAGATTGTATCGCTCGGCACGTGTAATCATGCTTCAGATTCCACTAACAAAAGAAGAAATGATAAAAGCTGTTTTAGAAACCTTGCAGAAGAACAATTTGCGAGACGCATACATACGCTTAGTCGTAACTAGAGGCGTCGGCGATTTAGGACTTGACCCGAGAAAATGCCCAAAACCAACAGTGATAATCATAACCGACATCATAAAACTTCATTCAGGCGAAGCAAAAGAAAAAGGAATAAGAGCCATGATTGTTTGGGTGAAACGAGATCCTGTGGATGCAACGTCCCACGAAGTCAAATCCCTAAACTACCTAAACAGCATATTGGGTAAGATTGAAGCAAACATTGCGGGTTGTGACGAAGCCATATGCCTAGACAAAAATGGGCACATAAGTGAAGGCGTAGCTGAAAACCTCTTCATAGTTCAAAATGGAAAAGTCATAACTCCGCCAACATCAACCGGTGCTCTGGTTGGAATAACAAGAGACGTTGTTATGAAAACAGCCGAAAAAATCGGATACAAAACGGTTGAAAAAACTATCACGCCGACAGACTTGTTCACAGCGGACGAAGCCTTCTTCACAGGTACAGCAGCAGAAATCATCCCAATAGTAGAAGTCAATAAGCGAATGACAGGCGACGGCAAACCCGGGCCAATAACACGACGTTTAATGCAAGAATTTGAAAAGATTGTCAGAGACCCGAAGGAAGGAATACCAATCTATCAATAGCAAAACACCGTAAAACACTCCACTTTTCCATAAGAACCACAAGAAAGTTACCGAAAGAACTTTTAAGTTTAAACTTTGTAAACGCGTTCAAGTGGATAAAATGCTAGTTCCTGAAACTTTTTTCGC
>JACUTN010000117.1 GCA_014859805.1 Candidatus Bathyarchaeota archaeon | reverse complement strand
ATGAGTGCTTTGAAGTATGATGTGATAATCGTTGGAGCGGGTCCAGCAGGAATATTTTCAGCCCTTGAGATTTCAGAAAAAACCGATCTAAATGTTTTGATGGTTGATAAAGGACCAGACATAAACCAGCGTAAATGTCCGGCAAGCCGTGGGTTCGAATGTATCCACTGTGAACCGTGCTTGCTGTTATCTGGGTGGGGCGGAGCAGGAGCGTTCAGCGACGGAAAACTTACACTATCAACTGAGGTTGGTGGCTGGCTAAACCAATACATGTCAACCGAAGAGCTTGGTGAGCTCATAAGCTATGTGGATAATGTTTACATAAAATTTGGAGCAACCAAACACGTTTATGGAACAGACATTAAAAAAGTAGAGGAGATTGAACGAAAAGCCTCGCTGGCTGGTTTAAAACTTATTCGCCAAAAAATTCGGCACATGGGCACGGAGAGGTGTGCCCAGACCCTTCGGAGAATGCGTCAAGAACTAAATGGCAATGTTGAAGTTAAGCTCCAAAAAGACGTCAAGGGACTTATAGTAAAAAACAATGTTGTTGAAGGCGTCGAAACGGTTGATGGCGAAAAGTTCTTCGGGAAATACGTTATTGTTGCGCCTGGAAGAAGCGGAGCTGAATGGCTTCAAGCGGAGGCTCAAGCATTAGGCTTGAAGACGCTTAACAACCCTGTTGATGTTGGGATAAGAGTTGAAGTTTTAGCTTCTGTCATGGAGGAATTGACAAGCGTTCTTTACGAACCTAAATTTGTTTACTATTCAAAGTTTTTTGACGATCAAGTCCGTACGTTTTGTGTTGCACCGTACGGTGAGGTGATAACAGAATCCTACAACGGTGTTTTGAGTGTTAATGGACAAAGTTATGCAGAAAGGAAGACGAAAAATACGAACTTCGCTATTTTGGTGAGTACATCTTTCACGGCGCCGTTTAAGGAACCGATAGCTTATGGGAAGTATCTTGCTAGGCTCTCAACCCTTCTCAGCGGAGGCGTAATGATACAGCGTTTAGGCGATTTGCAGTCTGGAAGGAGATCAACACCGGAGAGGATTGACCGAAGCGTGGTGACCCCAACATTGAAGAATGCCACGCCAGGCGACTTGAGCTTCGTTTTGCCATACCGCTACCTTGTTGATATAAGGGAGATGCTTCAGGCACTGGACAAAATTTCTCCAGGAATACATTCAACAGACACGCTTCTATACGGCATCGAGGTAAAATTCTATTCTTCAAGACTACAGTTAAGCAACAGCCTAGAAACCAGAATCCACAACTTGTTCACGATTGGTGATGGGGCTGGTGTGACAAGAGGTTTGGTTCAAGCTTCAGCGTCAGGCGTTATTGTGGCAAACGAAATAATGAAGAGGGAAAAGCAGAAGCCGTGAAAATAGATGTCCATAGTTCAGGAAATAATGTGTTCCCATTGCGGTGCACCAATATCGTTTGAACCAGGCGAAATAATAGCGACATGCAAATACTGCGGCTACACGGTTGTGATAGAAACTGGAAAGGCTTTCACCTTCGAACATTCTATGCTGCAGAACAAGTATGACCTGACAAAAATTGAAGAGCCCATTAGAAACTGGATGCGTGCAGGCTTTCTGAAGCCTTCAGACCTCGCAAGAAAATCGAAAATTACGGAAAAAACTTTGATTTACTTACCTTTTTGGGTTATGTCGGTGGAAGCTGAAAGCGTTTACAAAGGGATTTTTGAGCGTATAACTCCGCCTGTTGTTAAGGAAGGGAAAATCGAGAAGAAGTATGATTGGCTTGTTCTTGCAAGAAAAGCAACGAAGTTTCCAACAAGGGAATATGACGTACCATTAACGGGCAAAGTAGCTTACGACTTCAGAAAAATCGAAGCTTTCGCAAAAGTTCTGAACAGCGAAATCGAAAAAAACGAGGCTGTGGAGCTTGCAAAGCAGCAAATTGAGGAGCATCATCGTTTTTTGGCTCAGCAAGATGTTGACAGAATTATTGAAATGAAAAATGAGATAAAAATAGACCAAACGGTTTACTTGCATGCCCCTGTATGGTTTGTGAAATATGAGTATAAGGGCAAGGCTTACCAGTTGCTGATAGATGGGTCAACTGGAATGGTTATAAAAGGTGACATACCTTCAACTGGATTCGGAATATTTTAACGAAACCTAAAAGCCTTCCAGAAGCCGTGTGCATTCACAATGTGGATCCAAATTTGCGATGAGTGAGAGTGACAAAAGCGATTAGTTTCAATTCTCTAACGATATATGTGACCAGCATATGTCAATGTTAGGAGGCAGTAAATTTGACGTTGGAATACATTGAAGCTCCAGATGTCAAGAAGTTAGTGGATGAGATGATAGATAGTTTAGATCTGTTCCATGTTGTGCCTCAATTTGTGTATTGTTACCGAAGTAGGGGTTCAAAATCTAAAAGGATTATTGCTCGTATTCACGGGTTGGGAAGTATATGGCAAGAAGCGTTAAGGCGGCCAGCAGCATATGTTATTGAGGTTATTTCTGAGCAATATGACAAGTTGAGTGACGAAGAGAAGGAAAAGACAGTGATTCATGAACTCTTGCATATTCCAAATGGGTTTTCAGGAGGCTTTCGTCCTCATAAAGGCTACATTGATAAGAAACGAGTAGAAAGGTTACATAAAGTGTTGCTTGAAAGACGATCCTTGGACTCTAAGAACGGCGTGCGCTCTAAAGATTAGTAGGGGATTGGCATCTTGTTTCTAGCTTCTTCTGTTATGGGCAACACTTGTTTTAGTTCTCTGAAGTGTTTGATTACAATTCTACCTCTCTGAGTTACTGCATAAACAACTCTTTTTTTCCCGACAGTTCTTTCTTCCACCAAGCCCTGTTTAATCAGAAAATCCAAATACTCCTTGAGAACGCTGCAGTTTACGTTGGCTTTGTACATGACGTGAGTTAATTTTAACGGTCCTCGTTGAGCCAAAACCCGTAGTATATCGATGTACATTTCAAGTTTAGATCTTCTCATCACCGAAACCTCTAAAGTACCTTCATGTTTCTTAATATAAACCATTTATGCATACAAAATACCTACACACTCTAAAGAAAGAAAAGCTGAATCAACACTACATCCTTGTTCTGAAGATTTTAACTCCATCAACTTTAACACCTTATTTAAATCGCAGTGAACTTGAATTCAGACTAATAATTAATATATAGTTTATGAATTCAGAATCCACATTTCAAAAAACAC
>JACUTN010000007.1 GCA_014859805.1 Candidatus Bathyarchaeota archaeon | reverse complement strand
AGAATGATTGGATACTCCGGCTTGAACATTAAACCACTGATTGAGTCTTTGAGAAGGTATCTGAATTAGAAACACTTCAGTTTTTCTGACACAGCACAAATAATAAAGGACGCCCAAATCGAACCCCCCTTCATGTAAAAAGACATACAAGCTTGTGAGAGAGGGTAAAGCATATAAGATATGTTAGGGGATATAGCAGTTATGCAAGAAAAAGATGAGAAAATCAAGGCACTGCTAGAAAAGAAAAAGAAGTCAGCTAAAAGAACGACTATAATTCTAGAGGAAGAGGAACGAGAATTTATCGACTCTCTAATTCGGGAGGGCAAAGAACCAGGCATTAAGCCTTTGATTTCTAAGATGCTTGACATTTACAGAAGCATGATGATTTATGATTGGCGTTTCCCCGGCGAATATTATTGTGGTATAAGCCGCATAGCATTCGTAAATGTAGAGTTAGTCAATATTCTCATTCAGCACATCCCAGAGGAAAAATGGCGTGGAATCGGAAGGAAAATGGGTGAAGCCGCCAGAATTTCTATGGAAGCAACACTTGGCATTCAAACAGCAAATCGAGGAAAATGGCAAGAAGTTTTTAAACGATTAAGGGTTCAAGGTTTCGGAGATTTCTACCTAAAAGACAAGTATATCCTTGTAAAAGCCCCGTTTATCAGTCACTCCGAAATTTGGGCTGGCTTTCTAGAAGGCTTACTCGAGACAGAACTGGACATAAAAACTTCTACGCCACCATTTGTTTTCGAAATCAAGGAAGAGGCGGACTCAGCAGCAAGCGAATGAATCATATACCTCGAAGATAAAGATGTACACAGAATGGAAGAGATTTAGATGTCGTTGCATGAAGCTGTGCTTTACGAAAAATTGGAAGACAAGAAGGTTAGATGCAATCTGTGTGCTAGAAGATGCTTGATAAAAGACGGTGCATTAGGTTTCTGTTTCGTTAGGAAAAACGAAGGTGGAACACTTTTTTCGCTTGTGTATGCAAAAGCGATATCCGCCTGCGCAGACCCCATAGGAAAGAAACCGCTTTCACACTTTAATCCGGGAGCATTGGTCATGTCTATCGCTACTATTGGCTGCAACTTCCGCTGTAAATTCTGCGACAATTGGATGATAAGCCAAGAGAAGAAGATAGCTGGTAGGCATTTTTCACCGGAAGAAGTTGTCAAAGCTACAAAAGATAATGGCTGTCAAGGGATAAGCTACACCTATACAGAGCCAACCATATTCTTTGAGTACGCCTACGACACTGCCAAGCTTGCCCACCAAGTAGGATTCTTCAACACCTTTGTAACAAATGGTTATATGACGCCGGAAGCAGTGAAAACAATAGCACCTTATTTGGACGCGGCAACGGTAGACTTTAAAGGTGGAGGAGACCCAGACTTCTACAAGAATTTTTCAGCGGTTCCATCAGTTGAGCCGATTTACGAGTCTTTAAAGGAAATGAAAAAAAACGACATTCACATAGAAATCACGAATCTAGTTGTGCCTAAGACAGGAGATTCCATTGAGAGAATAAAGGAGCTTGCAGCTTGGATAAGGGATGAGCTTGGTAAAGACACGCCTTTTCACTTGCTGCGTTTCCATCCAGACTACCAATTAACAACCATTCCATCCACGCCAATCAAAACTTTAGAGAAGGCATACGCCGCCGTGAAGGAGGCGGGATTAAACTACGTTTATATGGGAAATGTGCCGGGACACCCACATGAAAACACATACTGTCCAAACTGCAACGAATTACTGATCAAACGTTTCAGCTTTGAAATCACAAAATGGAACCTAACAAAAGACATGCGTTGCCCAGCATGCGGACAAGAAATCCCAATTAAAGGCAAATTGCATACAAGCGGATACGCCTACCCATACGCCTTGTTTTAATAATTCCTTAGCCTAGATTATAATCGAAATGGTATGTGGAGAATCCTACGTCCAGATGCGGCAACAGTGCTGAACAATAAAAAGGCAAGAAAAAGCCTAGCAAGATACTTCTCTGTCACGCAAGATGAAAAACCAGCGAAATTCATGATAGCCAAAAAGCTTCCAGCAGAATTCAGTGAAAACGATTCCATAGAAGAGCTTTGGCAAGAACACGGAAGACTTGCACAGAAATTTTACAAGGTTGAGAGAGAAATTGACACTCGTCAGGCAAGTCTGCGGAATATACCAAATCCTGAAAAATCCCTTTTAGATTTGAAATTTGAGATTGCAAGAAGGATTCTCACGAACTGTCATTTCTGCACCCGAAGATGCGAGGTTAACAGATCTAAAGGTGAATTGGGCTACTGCAGGTGCGGAACTGAAATAACGGTTTCAAGCATTTTTGAACACATGGGCGAAGAACCTGAATTAGTTCCTTCCGGCACTATTTTCACAATAGGCTGCACAATGCGTTGCCGCCACTGCCAAAACTGGACAATATCCCAATGGATAGAAAAGGGTGAAATTTACAGGCCGAAAGCACTAGCAAAAGAAGTTGAACGGTTACGCATAAACGGGTGTAGAAATGCAAATCTTGTGGGCGGGGAGCCGACGCCGTGGCTGGAGCAGTGGCTTGAAACATTCAAACACGTTAACACAAATATCCCGGTTGTTTGGAACTCCAATAGCTACTACAGTCCAGAAACTGCACGGCTCTTAGCAGGATTCGTTGACGTTTACCTATTGGACTTTAAGTATGGACCGGGTGAGTGTGCTGAAAAACTTTCTGATGCTCCAAGCTATTGGGAAGCATGCACACGAAACCATTTAGAAGCCAAAAAGTACGGTGAGCTAATAATACGCATACTGGTTTTGCCAAGCCATTTGGAATGCTGCACAAAACCTATCATAAATTGGATCGCTGAAAAATTAGGCACAGAAACGAGGGTTAATGTCATGTTTCAGTACAGACCAGAGTGGAAAGCGTATGAAATTCCAGAACTACGCAGAAGACTGACAAAAGATGAAAAGAAAAGAGCGGTTCAACTAGCTAAAGAAGCGAATTTAACAAATTTCATAACCTGAAATGCATAGTGATAAGATAGACAAATGAGCGAAAGCTATTTCTCAGAGCGTGTTCACTTCTAGAGACAGAAATAGTGATTTAGAATGCCCTATTGTCCAGAATGTGGTGGAGAAATGCAATATATGTCAGAGACTAAACGCTACGCGTGCAAAAGCTGCGGATTGTCTGTTACACGGCAAGAACTGATGGAACTAAGACGTAAATTAAGACCTGTATTTGAAAGCGGCGAAGATCAGCGGAAACAACGGAGAAAAGATTACCTAAAATGGTGGCTTAGCAAGAAGAAGTAGCAATGCACCTTAGCGTTTTAAGCAGTAAGTTAGCAAACAGCATAAAAAGGGCAAAACTGGTTTATATCGTAATGTTTTAACTTTAAAGGTGGAAGAATGAATCAGCAAATGGAAATAATCGGCATAGGCAACGAACTGTTAATAGGCAAAACATTGAACACAAACGCCAGTTGGCTAGCCAAACGTGCCACCACATTCGGGATAAAAGTGAAACGAATAACAGTCGTAGGCGACGATGTTAACGAAATTGCAAGCATTGTGGATGAAGCTCTAGAGAGGAAACCAAAGTTCATAGTAACAACTGGAGGATTAGGTCCAACCTTTGACGATAAAACTTTGGAGGGAATAGCCAAGGCTCTGAACTGTAAATTGGAAGTTGATGAAAAAGCTTTGAGAATGGTCAGGGAAAAATATCAGACTTATTATCGAGAGGGGAAAATGGAAAGGGTTGAGTTAACACCGGCAAGAATCAAGATGGCAAGACTCCCAGAAAAAGCAGAACCACTGCCTAACTCTGTTGGCACGGCTCCCGGCGTGATAATAAATGTGGGAGGAACCCTATTGATAGCCCTGCCAGGTGTCCCTGCGGAAATGGAAGCCATTTTTGAAGAGTCTGTTGCACCTTTGCTTGAGAAGGAGGCTGGTGAACTTACGTTTTTTGAAACAAGTATATATGCAGACGGCATCATGGAATCGGCTCTAGCTCCTTTAGTTGACAAGACAATGCATGACAATCCACATGTTTACATAAAGTCTCATCCAAAGGGCGAGGAGAGAAAACCGCACATCGAAATTCACTTTTCAACAACAGCCAAAAGTTCTAAAACCGCCAAAAACCGTTTAGGAAAGGCAATAATTCAGTTATCAGAACTCGTGCAAAAGGACGGCGGAAAAATCAAATCTAAGAAGAAAAAGTAGTTAGTTTTGCCGAAAAGTTTTGTTTGCCAAAGTATCAGGTTCATTTGGTTGCGATCAGGGTCGGCTGGACACTGAGGTGAGACGGTTGAAAATATCTGTGTCCCATCTTTTCTTATGAAACTTGCGAAATTCGGATGTTTCTCTTGTAACTACCCTTTGTTTCTTCAGATTCAGCCCTTGCGCCGAGCCGATTTTCAACCCAATTGCTCCGTTCCAGTCCATACACTACAGATAATCCTTATCCAGAATAATAAACGTGAAAATTGCGTGATGGTTCATAAGGGAAATAAATCATGCTTACAACAGTTTTTTCAGATCTGTCATGCATCTTAAGCTTTCAGAAACAATCGTGATAGTAACGGTTTTGATTACGTTTTCTTATCTGTTTCCACATTGCCTATCAGAAAACTACAGCGAGTCCTACCAGCTTTTGGATAGCCCAAACGGTTCAATGTATTACAGGCTAAATGTGGTGGTTTCACAGTCGCTTTTTGAATATTACCATGAAAAAAGTCACACGCTTGGTTCAAACCATGATTTTGCCAAGTTCGTTACTCCCTACACTTTAGAACCCATTGCTGATAGCTTGTGGGAAATTTACACAAATGATGAGGATTTCGCAAACGGGGTTCTGATGATCGTGCATCAAATACCCTACGATGCGACTTTGCCTGTGAAATATCCTGTGGAAACAATCGTGGAAAACAAGGGCGACTGCGACCTCTTTTCCTACATCGCATGTTCAATTATGAAAGCTGGTGGGCTTGATGTTGTGCTTCTATACTACGAAAGTGAAGCTCACATGAACGTCGGTGTCCATCTTTCATATGAACCGCATGATGTTAGAGGTCAAGTCTACTATGTTACGTGCAATGACATTCGGTATTATGTTGCCGAATGTACAGGAGATAACTGGAAAAATGGGTGGAGAATTGGTGAATGCCCAGATGATTTAAGGCATGCCTCTCCAGAGGTGATAACCCTTGAAAACTGTGAACAAGAGGTTTCAGGACAGGTTTGCGCAAGCTATGAAACTTTGGAGCCATCGGAAATATCGTTAACAATTTCATCCACAAATGCTATTCAAGGAAGCACCATCACACTTTCGGGACAACTTTCACCGCATCTACAAAACAAAACAGTTACCGTTTACATTAAAACAAACAATTTAGCTTGGACCGTATTAGGTACTGTTACAACGGATTCTAATGGACGATTTGCATATACTTGGAATGCAGAAGTTGCCGGCATGCATTACATTCGGGCAAGCTGGTCTGGAGATAACGATTACGCTGGAGCTGACAGCTCAATTAACAGCGTGATGGTTTTATCTACATTCTTCATTTTTCTGTTGGCTATTACCATGGTCTTGGTCTGCGTGGGCACAGTTGTGTTTCTAATGTCAAGACGAAGTCAACAAGAAGTGCAAGAGCCGCAGCCACCAGAATTCCCTAATAAGCGAAAAGGCTTTTACGCAAGAACATGTTTGAAACTAAACAAACATTGTCTTGTTAAGTAGGGAATGATAGGATGTTTATTGTCTTCATTATAGGAACAGCGGGATCTGGAAAGTCTCTACTCACGGCATCCTTCAGTGAATGGCTAAAAATGTCAAAACAGAACGTTACGGTTGTGAATCTGGACCCAGGAGCCTTAAAACTTCCATATTCGCCTGATGTGGACGTTCGAAACTACGTGAATGTGGGAGATTTGATGGAGAAGTATGGTTTAGGGCCAAACGGCGCTTTGATAATGGCTGCAGATTTGATTGCGGATGAAATTGATGAAATTTCAAAGGAAATTGAAGACTTGACATCTGACATTGTTTTGGTGGATACCTCTGGGCAGATGGAGTTATTCGCTTTCAGATCAAGCGGACCATACATCGCCAGTGAACTCACAAAGGAACCTAAGGCTATAGTCTATTTGTTTGACACTGCTTTTTCACTTAATCCGCTCAATTATGTTTCAAACCTTTTCCTTTCAGCAGCTGTTTACAATCGTTTCCTCGTCCCCCAAGTGTACCTCTTGTCGAAATCCGATCTGCTTTCAAAAGAGGATGTCAACAAAGTTGTGGACTGGTCAGCTAGTCCACGGGCTTTGGAAAATGCAATTGAGCAGAAACTTACAGGAACAAGGCGTTTGCTTAGCAGAAATATGATGAGGGCGATTTACCAGCTTGGTTTAAGGTTTTTGCTCATTCCAGTATCGGCTAAAACAAACGAGGGAATGATAAATTTCAACACGGCTTTGGAACGGATTTTGGCTGGAGGAGAAAAATACACGTATTAACCGGAATCGTTAATAAGGGTCCAAGCGGCTGCCGATGCACCGTATTGGGCTTTTCTTAGACTGTCGGCACTTCCAACAACTATTACGTCGTTTTCTTCAGGTTGAAGAAGCCTAACCATCTGGTTTGCGGCTTTTGGAAAATCCTTAGCTATATTATCGCTTACAGATGGAATGATTAAGCGTTCTGCCTTGAACATTATTGTTGTGGCGCCCTTTGCACCAACCATTATGGCTGCGTCACGTTGCTCCATACCTGATCTAACCTTATGCCCACGGTTCTTGACCAGAATCGCAACATTGTAGTCTGCAAGCGTCAGCTCGTTCTTTCCGATCTCAACTTTCCTTTCAAAAACCGTTCTGTACTCATTCCAAAGCTTTAGGCCCTTACTTGTGAGAGCGCAGCCTAATTTCGAGGTTGTAATTAAGTCAGCATCTTTTAGTCGGTTGATCATCGTGCGCACGGCGCCCTCTCCGAGCCCTAGTTCTTCAGCGAGTTTGCTACGACCGATTGCTTTCTCCGCTATGAGTTCTATGGCGCGTAGCATATGGAGTACGGAGAATGTTGGAGATGGTCCTGGAGCCTTTTCACCTGTGATTTTTTCTAAAATTTGTTTGAACGCGTGAGGCATGAATTTTCACGATTATAAGTAGGCTGTTGATTATTATAATTGTTTATTAGTGAAGAAACCGGCATGATTTTGACGGTTGGCTTAGAAGCTGTTTTTTCTGGTGTAGTATTCTCTTACTATGCCAGCTGTTAGCGCTATTAAACCTACTGCCAGCAGGTAAACGAGAGGATAAATGAATACTGAAAGCATGGCTTCGTACGTAACTGTTGATGGCAGTTGTGGAGAGAAGAATACTACGATCCACATTATAATGAAGGTTGCTATGCAACCGAGTCCAAGACCTACAGAAAGCCCGTGTACGAAACTGCTTCTGTCTTCGCTTTGATTAATTGATATTAAGTTCTGCAGTAAGCCCTTTTTCTCAAGTTCTGTTCCTTGCTCTGTTGCTTCCTCTGCAACCACATATTCTTCTTTTTGTTCTGTCCTCTGCTCTGCAGGTATTTCTATCTCATCTTCAGTTATGTACGTTTCTTCCCCAACTTGAATGTCTTCTTGGGTTTCCTGTTCGTCGTCCATATTATTCGCCCTTTTTGTCTTGTTCTATGAGTGAATTAATAAAACTATTCAATTCTGGATTCTTATTCTGAATAAGAATTCGGAATCAAAGACAGCCAACTATTTCGAACGAAGTTTTGGAGTAAGCTGTTCTATTGCGTTCTTAAGCTTGTTCCATTCATCAAGATTTCTAATGTTAAACTTGTGTTTTCTCTTCCACACGCCGTCTCGGTTATGCCAAAGATACAAGCCAATTGACCGCTTTCCCAAGGATTCAAAAACAACTATTGCCTCCCACCATTTCTCACTCTTGAACATCGTAACGTAATCTACGACTTTATAGAAGTCAGATATGGGCAATTTTTCAGTTGTCTCTTCAGTCATCTTCCAGTCTCCTCAACAACATTGAAATTCTATCATTTTAAGCGTTTCTAATCATTTCTAACTACAAATGCTGGAAAACTCCGTTCATGAGTACGTCAATGCTTGAGCCATCTTTGTCAAACACATTAACCGTAGGTTTCGATACTAGAAAGTCCATGTGATTCTTAGAAGGGTTTTTTCCGCCAGGCATGTCTGAATTGTTGCCAAAGGCTATGTGAATTGTATTCAGCATTTTTTCGGCTTCTAGAAATTCCTCAACAAATCTTGCCTTAGGGTTTATTCCAAAAGCAAATTCACCCACAACATTTGACCACTCATCAGTGTGTAACGAACCTTTAACCCTACTCAACACTTCGGTGTCTGCAGAAGAAACATCTTCAACCTTACCATTTTTGACCGTTATTTCCACTGGAGTTTTTACAGGTCCTATTCCGCCTATAGCCATGTCACACACTAATTTGCCTTCAAGGGAACTTTCTACTGGAGCAACTATGACTTCGCCTGTTGGAAGGTTCATCCACTTCATTGTCTTCCAATCTATCTTTGTGTCTGTGAAGAAGGGTCTTCCTTCAACACTTAATGAAACGTTTGTTCCAGCGAGATTCATAACTTCAACTCTGACTGCTTTGCTTAGCTTTTCAATTAGTTTGTCCGCGAATGCTTGCATCTGTCTATGTTCTTCAGCGGTTAATGCTAAAGCGCCTTCAGTCAGCATGTCCAATGTAACGCCTGGACAATGTCCCAAACGTGCTTTAAGGTCTTTGGTCTCCATTTTTATGAGTTTTATCCTGAATTGCGTTTCCTCACGAGTTCCACGAAGAAGATTGATGTAGATGTCCGGCGTTTGCTTTGTCACAATCTCCATGATTTGCGGCGGAACTTCCTTTCGCAGGACATTCCCATCAGTTTTCAACTGCACTAAGCGTGTTTGAAGACCAAGCTTTAAAGCACCGTTTGCAAAGGCTTTACCAATACTCATCTTTTCACAGTCACAAAAAACGACTATGCTTTCGCCTCTTTTTGCTTCTAGAACACATTCTAATGCGTTTTTCGCGGCTTCCCAAGCATCCATGAAATCATCTCACGAAGTCATTTATAAGAACTGCTGAATGATAAAGTTTTAGAATGCTAGCAACTGTCTTGCTTTAAAAGGAAATACCTGAACGTTACAACTTCTCAGAAAGTTATTTCTTCCGTTTCCTGAGTGTTCTGAAATGTAGAAATAATTATCATAAACAGATGTGGGCGAAACGCATTGAAAGAAGACATGTGAGAATTATGGGAAACCCTAGGACGAAACATACCATGCCACAATAGCTTTTAAACTGTAAACAAAACCTAGCATATTGGAATCTTTCCTTGGGCTAGTTCCATGCAGAATTTCTCTATGTTTTCCAGTTCATAATCTAATACTTCTTTTATTTCGCGTCTAACTGTATCTATATGGTTGTTTCCTTTCATTATCACCTGAGCTGCTGCAATAGCTGGGTGATCTATGGGGGTTCCGATTTTGCTTAGCAGCCAAATGTAGACTTCTTCAACTTCAGGCACTTGCTCATAAACGTCTCGGGCTATTTTGTACGTTAGAACATTGTAAATTTTGCCTACATGGCTTACTGGGTTCTTGCCAGCTGCAGCTTCTGAACAGAAAGGCCTGTTTAGTGATATTAAGCCGTTTACACGGTTTCCTCTGCCCACTTGCCCGGAGTCACCGCTGTCTGCACTTGTACCTAAAACTGTTAGGTATATACCGTCCAAACCTCTTCCACGCACATCCAAAGTGTTTAATTGCACATCAACGTCATCAAAATCAGTGTTGGCTTTGACGAACTTTTTGGTTTCTTCGAGGATTTTCGCTTTTTTGTCGAAGTAGTCTTCTTCGCTACTTATGTAACGATCGACGAATGCCATTGAAATTGTTAAGTGTAGGTGGTTGTTGTTTCTGTAGCCCATGACTTTTATGTCTTCACCTGATTCTGGAAAGCGTTGTTTAAACTCTGTTGAGTTTAGAAACTGTTCAGTTTTCCGAACTACCTTCTCTGTTGTAGTCATAGGTGCGTAGCCAACAGCTGCCGAGGTGTCGTTTGCCCCTAAAACTTTTCCTTTTCGCTTGAAAATGTCGACGAGGCCGACTGAGCCTGGCTTTAGCTCAACTTGGTATTTCACATGTTTTTCTGGGTCTACGAATCGCATGTTTTTTCTAAACCATTCTTTGGCAACGTTTACGGCTATTTCGCTGACGTTTATTTCTTCGCCGTTGATTTTTGAGGTTGCCCTGTCGCCGAACACAAAAAGCATTGGTTGTTTCACTATGCCCCCGCCGAATCTAGGTTCAGTTTTTCCTGCTACAAGTAAAGACTTGTCCACATTGTGATGCAGTATTGCACCGGCTTTCTCTAAGTATATTTTGCTTAAACGTATGGAAATTTGGTCCATTACCGCGTCACATATGTAGTCTGGATGTCCAAGGCCTTTTCTTTCAACGATTTCTATACGTTGGTTCTTAAGCGGAGTCTGCTTCAAGTCTTCTACGATTATGTTTCGCATGATTAGTCCTCCTTCGTGAAGCTTTAGTTGCACTGATAAGAGATATATACTTTACTGCATTATTTATAGTCAAAAATAACTGGTGGTTATTTTGGTAATCACAGGCATTATGCTCAAAAGGTTGAGGATAAAAGCAAAATTGACGCAGAGAAAACTGGCTGAACTTGCCGGTGTTTCTCAAGCTCATGTGGCAAAAATTGAACTTGGGAAGGTGGACCCGAGGCTATCGACAATTAATAGAATATTAGAAGTTTTAACAGAAGGGAAAAAGAGGAAATGTAAGGACGTAATGGTTGAGGGCGTACTTTTTGCAAAGCCAAATGACAGCATTCTGAGAGTAAGCGATGTTATGATGAGACACGCCATTTCTCAGATGCCCGTGTTAGTTGGAAACAGAGTGGTGGGAACAATAATGGAAGAAAGTATAATTAGAAATCTAAGTTCAAACATAGCAAACGAGAAAGTTAAAAACATCATGGGTCCACCCTTACCCATGGTCTCAGAGGAAACGTCCATAGACGTGATCCGTCCGTTGCTTGAAAGACATCAAGGCGTTTTGGTTGCAAGGGACGGAGAAATCGTTGGAATAATAACACGGTCGGACCTTCTAAAAACTATAGGTTAAAATGGTGCTGTACATGCAAATTGAAGAGTTTAATCAAAAAGCAAACGAAGCAATCGAAGAGCTAAAAGCAGCAAAGCCGAAGGAAGCAATGATAATTCACCATGACGATGCAGACGGCTTATGTTCAGCTGCTATTACAAAGAGGGCTTTGGAACGTGAAGAAGTAAAAGTCAAAACGTTCTGCCTAGAAAAAGTCTACACTGAAGTGATCGAAGACTTACATTCAAAACCTAGACAAACAATCTTTTACGTGGACATAGGCTCTCCACACGCAGATCTAATATCCGAATATAATAAGGGCAGAAACCTAACCATAATTTTGGATCATCACGACCCTAAACCGTCTAAAGACCCACAGGTTTTAGATTTAAACCTTGAGCATTTCGGCTTTGAGGGTGAAACAGATTTTTCAGGAGCAACATGCTGTTATCTATTTGCAAAAGCCCTGAACAACGCCAATCAAGACCTAAGTTATCTGGCTCTTGTCGGAAGCTGCGAAATCCCACAAGGGTTTCAAGGAATAAACAAGATAGTTTTGGACGAAGCCCTAAAGAACGGAATAGTCCAGCAGAAGGGTAAAAATTTTGAAATAACAGAGTTCAAAATGCGGGTTAATTCCTTGTTTTCGAAGCTTCAAATTTTAGGGGCAGTGGGTTACTATGAAGGTGGACCTGAAATCGGAATAAATGTTTGTCTTGAAGGGTTAAGCAAAGACGCAAAAGAGAGGGTTAACGCTTTGGAGACTCGACGTAAGGAGGCTAACCGAAGGCTTTTGGGAAGGCTTTACCGTGAAAGGCTCAAGGAAACAGAACACGTTCAATGGTTTGACGCTGGAAGCATGTATGCTGGCATGGGTGTAAAAGTGATAGGGCAGTTCTGCTCTTTCTTGTCTTACAAGGCACGCCTAATAAAACCCAACAAGTACATCCTAGGATTCGTAGATGTGCCGCCAGAAATTCCGGGTTGGGGAAAACTAGAGGGAAACTTTGTTAAGGGTTCCATTAGAGTGCCAAAAATCATGCAGTCGCAAATTAAGGAGGGAAAACTGCTGGGAGCCGTAAACCTTCTAGACAAAGCATCTGAAGGCTTCGGAATAGCTGATGGACACCAGTATGCTGCAAGCGTAGTAGTGCCAATAGACAAGAAACACATACTTTTAGAAAACGCTGAAAAAGCAATCGGGACTCTATAATTGATGCAAGGCATGTATTTGCTTAAATCAGTGTGTTAAGTTAAAGCGCCAAAGTGGAGTGATGAAAATTATGAATACGTTTACAGTCAAATACGCTGTTGTTCGACCTGTACCAGATTCCTACGATCATTGTGTAAGGACAAACACTGAAAAAATAGACATTGCCCTTGCTAAGAGTCAACATGCAGAATATTGCAGGACTTTACAGAAGCTCGGACCGGAACTCATCTGGATAAAAGGTGAAAACACTCTCCCAGATAGCTGCTTTGTGGAAGACACAGCCATCGTATTGGGGGAGAAAGCAATAATCTGCAACATGAAAACAAAATCGCGAGTCAAGGAAGTAGTTGAAGTTGCCAAGGTGCTGGAAAAACTAAAAGAGACATGTTACATTAAACCGCCAGCCACCATTGATGGCGGAGACGTTCTTAAAATTGAAGACAAGGTTTTCGTAGGGCTTTCAGCCAGAACTAATATCCACGCTATACGTCAGCTTAGAAAAATTCTGGAAAACACCAACTTTGAGATAGTTCCAGTGACGGTTCATAATGTACTTCATCTAAAGTCTGCGTGTACTTATCTTGGAAATAACTGTGTTATAGTTTCAAAGGGACATTTTGACACAGACATTTTGCGAGATTATAAGAAAATTGTGGTTGCAAGAGGAGAGGAATATGCTGCAGATTGCCTTGCCATAAATGGAACGGTCTTGATGGCGAAAGGCTTTCCTAAGACGAAGAAACTTGTAGAAAAAGAAGGCTTTTTCGTCAAAGAATTGGAAATGTCAGAGTTTCGCAGAGGAGACGGCGCCCTGACGTGTCTGTCAATTTTATGGTAATTTTTTCAACCAAAACACACCCTACCCCCTCCTATTTTAGGAAACATTACTTGAGATAAGTGTTAACACGTCTGCGAGAAAGATGTTTTAATGTTATTCCAAAAACGTGAATAGTTAACTAAAAATCGAAAAGCTAGCTAGAATCCTGCTTTTATTAGGTTGCGTGGTTTCATGAGTTCTCTCAAGACTGTTGTTGCGTACGAACCACGATACAACGTAAAGCTTATTTTTGCTCTATGCTTTGATGGGTTGGCATGATCTTCTGAGATTTCCTCTATTAAGAAATTATTTAGTGGAATTGTAGCTGTCCGCAGTCCTCCTCTCAGGCTTATTTCTGGCACCGCTTCAATTTTGAAGTTTTCCATAGCAATATCCTCTTCTTGTAGAATTTGTTTTTCGATTTCTCCTTGAACGCCTTTAGAAGGATGCTGTTTGAAGCCGACTAACGGAATTGCCAACTGCATTTTTCCAGTTTGAATTGCCTTATTGATTCCTCCGCACGCATCTATGCTTGCTATTCTACACATCCTTAGCATTGGCAATCCAGAACGCTCCACATTCACAACATAATCTCCAACTTCAGCCCTGTTCAACGGAAGCCCTTTCCTTATTCTTTTGCTCAGGAACTCGTTGAACAAGTAGGCCTGACAAGCTTGTGGAAAAAGCCTTCTAAGCTTTGGCGGCAGTTTCCTAAAAGCACCTATGAAATCGTCTGGTTTCTTGGCTAAATGGTTAAGCATTAGACGTTCATAATGTAGTTTTTTTGGAAAATTCTTTAGGGCTTGCTTAAAGTCTTGCGTTTTCTGCAGTTGTTCCCGTGCCCATCGAGATTCTGGATGCTCATACAGGCTTGACTTGGCTAAATAAAGCATTGCTGCTTTCTCGAAATTTTGTTGAACTAAGGCTTTCCCAACCAGGTGCGTTATTGGGCGTGTTGTTCCGAATCTTTGATGACCGAAAAAGTTTGGAGCGCCACCAATCACCCTAAGCTCTTCAATAGTTTTTGTTATCCGTTCTTTGATCTCAGATTTTGAGTGGCTTATGGCTCTGATGGTTATGTGAAAATGGTTTCCTAAGAGATAGTAGGATGAAAGGTTGCTGCGAAAATATCCTATTGGATAAATTTCGATGTCTTTGGCTTGAACTTTTTGGATTTCTTCAGCTGATACATCTTCAACTGTGATGTGCTGAGCGGTTACAGCCTTCGCATCTTTTATGCCAGCAAATTGAATACGTTTTGTGCTTATGCCCAACTGCTTGGCGACTGCCTTCAGAGCCAAGAAAGTGTCCCAGTTTCGCTTGATTAAAACACATAGCAGATAGCGATTCTTAACACTTGAAGAGCCTAACGCCTCTTGCTCAACATTTCTTTCAGACGGGATTATTCCCGCTTCGGAACCATCAACCAAAACTTCTCTAACAACAAAATCTTCAACACGCTGCCGAATAACCCCGCCAACACCCAAAGAACTCGTAGCGTAAACCTCAATACCTATAAACTTCTCCAATCTAGGAACAAACAAAACTCACGCCTTCTAGAGAAGCGGAAGCATGCTTGTTATTTTGTCTATCTTTTCAACGGGTGCTGGACCAATTCCCAAACATGTTATTGTCCCGGGAGGAATTTCTGTAAGACCCCTGTCGACGATTAGTGCACAAGGTATCGCCAACTCTTTTGCTTGTTTTTCCAGTTCGAGCAGTTCTTCTTCGCTTTCTACTTTAACAGCTATCTTGCACTGTCCTTCCCGTAGCCAAGCTTTCCACCATTCTTTAAAGTGCTTGCGTGCTTCTTCCACCGCTGAAACTGCAGCATGCCCAGCTTGCGCTGCGATTTTTCCCTTACTCATCTTCAAGTCAGAACGGAAAGCGATAACCTGTTTGTAACGAAATTCGGACATGTCTTTTTAAACCATCCTTCTCTATCAATTGCCTTCCACAAATTTTAACGATTCGCAAACAAGCATGAAAGAAGAAAATAGGAAAGAGCTATTGGCATGCGAGGATTCCGTAACATGCGCAGAAACGAACGTCCTTGAAAATCTATGTCTTCGACGTTTTGGAGAGTTTTGTCTAAGCCTATTTTTGCGCAGAAATTAATTGCGTCATCTATCTTGTCGTCTGGTAGAGCATCAAGCATTTTCTTTATTCTAAGCATAAACTTAACGTCAGATCCCAAGGTTTTGTTGCATCGGCTCTGATACTTGTACAGAAAATCTGATGAAAAATCATTGTTACGTAAGGCTTCATAGGCAACTTCAGCAGCAATCTTTGCACAAGTCATTCCAAAAATCACACCGCCACCCGTAGTAGGCTTCACGTGCGAGGCTGCATCACCGACGACTAAGAACCCGTTCGAGAAGGCTTTAGGAATTGGTCCTCCCAGCGGGATAGAATGAAAGGAAGCCTGTAAGATTTTTGCGCCACGCAGTTTTTTTGATGCTGTCGGATGTCTAAGCATAAATCTCTGCAGAAGTTCCCTCGGATTTCCAGTTTTTGCAGCCAATCCAACTTTCGCTTTTCCATCTCCCTTAGGCATTAACCATGCATAAAATCCCGGTGCATAATCTCTACCGAGGAAAACTTCAACCATGCCTGTTTCCAAACCTTGGACGTTTTCAACTTCCGCTTCCACAGCTTTAACAAGCATATGACGATTGAAAGCAACCAAACCTGCTTGCCTCAAAATCCTTGATGAAATCCCCTCAGCATCCACCACCACCTTAGCTGAAAACCTTTCCTCAACTTTTCCACGCCTAACAATGACAGCTTTTACAAAACCGTTTTCAATTATTACAGATTCAACCATTGAATTCAGGAAGTAGTGCGCCCCAGCCCTTTCCGCCATCTTCGCAATGTACTTGTCGAAAAGAACTCGATTGACAGCACACGTTACCGGCGAAGAAAAACGGACATGAAAACTTCTACCCTTTGGAGAGTGAAAAATCGCTCCATAGAAAACGTTTTCAACGATTTCCGAGGGCAACGGATGCAATCCCAAAAGTTTCAGACCTTTAATGCTTAAGTGACCAGCGCAATGACATGGAACGCCTATTTCAGCGTGTTCCTCAAAAACGTTTACGTCAACGCCAAGCTTTGCAAGGTTTAAGGCGGTGAAGGAGCCGCATGGGCCACCTCCAACAACAATTGCGTCTGAAAAGAATTTATGCATCGGCACGATAGACCTTTAACGTTTTCAACAAAAAAGCCTTTTTTAGGTTACAAGCTCAATTCGTCTTTTGCCACGTGCCATGGACATTGCACGAATTTTCCCACCAATTTCTAACCGCATTAACAATTCATTAAAGTCTTTGAACCCTAGATCCTTGAATTCCTCCTTTAAAGCGTCGAAAAGAGCCACGTCTGTCATAGCACCTTTCTTTTTTTCCAAGGTTTCCAATAGAAAGCAGTGGGCTGGACGCGTTTTCCACGTTTTAACAACCATAGATTAAGGCTCCTAAGCAACTGGTGTTGCTGGTTTTTGAACTTGCCGAATCTGTTGCACAAATCTCTTATACCATTTCTCCATGTCTGGGGTCACTGATGGGCCAATCCTTTTCATTGCCTCTTGAAAATCGGTCATTGTGACTTCTTTGGCGTTTACGTCTCTTCTTAAGGCATACATGGCGGCTTCTCTGCAAAGTGCCTCTATGTCTGCGCCAGAGTAGTTCTTCGTTATGGTCGCTAAATGCGCTACGTCTACGTCCTTTGTTAATGGCATGTTTTTCGTGTAAATCTTGAATATTTCGAGACGACTCTTCTCGTCAGGTTGAGGCACATAAATTAACCTGTCAAACCTTCCTGGACGAAGAACTGCCGGATCCACGATGTCAGGCCTGTTTGTGGCAGCTATAACAACTATGTCCTCTAGGGTTACGATGCCGTCCATTTCTGTTAAAAGCTGACTGATAACGCGTTCTGTTACTCCGCTGTCCGCAAAGCCCAAGCCTCGTCGAGGCAAAAGCGAGTCAATCTCATCGAAGAATATCACTGTGGGAGCAGCCATTCTTGCCTTTCTGAACACTTCTCTAATTGCTTTCTCTGATTCCCCAACCCATTTCGAAAAGACTTCTGGACCTTTAATTGTTATAAAGTTGGCTTCGCTTTCCGTTGCAACAGCCCTACCCAGAAGAGTTTTACCACAACCAGGAGGTCCATAAAGGAGAATTCCCTTCGGCGGCTTGATCCCAAGTCTCTCAAAAATTTCCGGACTCTTCAGAGGCCATTCAACTACTTCGCTAAGGTCTCGTTTGACTTCTTCTAGTCCGCCTATGTCGCTCCAGTGGACTGTCGGCACTTCTATATAGACTTCCCGCATGGCTGTGGGAGTTATTTCCTTGTAAGCATTAAGGAAGTCCTCCATTTTAACTTCCATTTTTTCCAGTACGCTTGGCGGTACACGTTCTTCTTCTAGGTTTATTTGTGGCAGATACCTGCGAAGGGCTTTCATGGCTGTTTCTCTGCATAAGGCTGCCATGTCTGCGCCTGTGTATCCATGGGATATTTTAGACAATTTTTCAAGGTCAACATCGTCAGCCAACGGCATTCCACGGGTGTGAATTTGGAGTATTTCGTATCTTCCCTTCTTGTCCGGAACGGCTATCTCGATTTCTCTGTCGAATCTGCCTGGTCTGCGAAGGGCTGGATCTAAAGCGCCTGGTCTGTTTGTGGCACCTATTACTATGACATTTCCTCTTCCGGATAAACCATCCATTAATGCTAGGAGTTGTGCAACCACGCGTCTTTCAACTTCGCCTGTAACTTCTTCTCGTTTAGGCGCTATTGCGTCTAATTCGTCGATGAATATGATGCTTGGGGAGTTCTGTTGGGCTTGCTGAAAGATTTCTCTAAGCCTTGCCTCTGATTCTCCGTAAAACTTGCTCATTATTTCTGGTCCGTTTATTGAGAAGAAGTTTGCCTCTGATTCGTTGGCTACTGCTCTGGCTAAAAGGGTTTTACCGCAGCCAGGAGGTCCGTGAAGCATCACTCCCTTCGGCGGTTCTATTCCTAACCTCTGGAACAGTTCAGGATGGCGTAGTGGAAGCTCAACCATTTCCCTTACTCTTTGAAGTTCTTCATGTAGTCCTCCGATGTCCTCGTATGTTGTTCGCGGCAGTCCTCTTCCTTCAGGTGCTGGTTCGTTCAATATTGTGAGTTTTGTTTCTGCTGTAACTTTTACTATGCCATGCGGACGGGTTTTTGTTACGGTGAATGGTATGGCGTGTCCAAGCATCATGACAAGGGTTGTGTCGCCTTCCATGAGCGTTCTTTCCATTAGGCGGTTTTTGACGAAGTTTGTGAAGTCTTCGTCAACGTTCAGCCTCATGTCCACTGGTGCGAAAGTGATGTTTAAAGCGTTTTTAACCTTGGCTGGTCTTGCAACAACGTATTCGTTTATGGCTACACCTGCATTTTTGCGGGTGAAACCGTCTATGCGTATCATTTCTCGGTTTTGATCTTCGCTGTACGCTGGCCAAGCTATGGCTGACGTTGTTCTTTTGCCAATCATTTCGATTACGTCTCCTGCTGATATGCCCAGTTTCCGCATTGTCCTCTGATCTAGGCGGGCTATGCCCCTTCCAACATCCCGCTGTCTTGCATCGCCAACACGTAACTGTACTTCAACCAATTAGAATCCTTCCATAATCATGCAATGCTGTTCGAAACAGAGTTTAATTCCTATATAAATGTTTAAGTTATCTACTTGTTCTACGCACCATACCGGGTTGCACTTGGCTTATCTCACTTATCTCCTGAAATTTTTTCTCAAGCTCATCAAGCACGCCTGATTTGTCCTCTGGAATTTTTATGTGGACAATTAACACGTTTAAGCCGAAGGCTATTGGCTCTTCTCCAAACCCGTATATCGAAGCGAACTCTGGCAGACAATCCTCAATCTTCTTCTTCAGCTCACCAAAGTCAACGGTTATATCTATTGGAAAAATTTTGTAAGAGACTACAACACTGCCCATTTTTCAACCTTCTGCATTTTATGGTCCAACAAAACCGCATTTCGGACATTTATAGGGGCGTCCAAACTTCCTGCATTTTGCACATCTTCTTATCATGATTTCTCCGCAGTTTGGACACAGAAATTTTGTGGCTTCTGTTCCCGGTGGTATTGGTTTGCCGCAGCTTGTGCATGTAACCAATGTTAGTGTCTCTGTTCTTTCAGTCATTCTTATTCCTCGGTGATA
>JACUTN010000116.1 GCA_014859805.1 Candidatus Bathyarchaeota archaeon | reverse complement strand
GGACTGCCACCATTGCCGAAGCCAAACTTGGAAGATGTAAAGAAAATATTTGAAATGACAGGTTCCTCAGAAATGATTGAAAAAGCAAAGACTTTTGAAAAGGTGAAAAGCTAAATGTCAGAACTGAAGTATCTGCTTTTCCTTGGATGTGTCATTCCATACAGACTTGCAAGTTACGAAACCTCAGCCAGAAAAGTCCTTAAAAAGCTCGACGTGGAACTCGTGGAGATGCCGGAATTTAACTGTTGCGGCTTTCCGATGGATCCCATAAACCATGATTTGATGCTGACTTTGGCAGCGCGAAATCTCTGCTTGGCAGAAAAACAAAATCTGGACATTCTAACCCTTTGCAATGGATGTTTCAGCATGCTAAATGAAACAAATAAAGTTCTTGCAGAGGACAAGGATGTCAGAGAGAAGATCAACGGTCACCTTAAAGAAATTGGCATGGAATTTAAGGGAACGATAAAAGTCAAACATCTTGTTCATGTACTTGCGGAAGATGTAGGTTTCAAAAAAATAAAGGACGCTGTTAAGAAGCCGTTAACCAGCCTTCGTGTGGCACAACACAGCGGATGTCACATTGTTCGTCCAGCAAAACATGTAGATCATGGTGATGACCCGGAAAATCCCACGATGTTGAAAAACCTAATCAGGCTGACTGGTGCCGAATGTTTAGATTACATGGATGAGACAGAGTGTTGTGGCAACCCGATAATTGGCGTGAACGAGGAAGTTCCGTTTCAAATGGCTAAGGAAAAGCTTGAGCATGTTAGGACTGTGAAGGCACAAGCTTTGATAACTGTTTGTCCGTTCTGCCACATGATGTATGATTTGAATCAACCTAGAATAGAAAGAGCATTCAATGAAAAATTCGGCATACCCGTGCTGCACTATACACAATTGCTAGGTCTAGCAATGGGTTTCCCACGTGAAGAACTTGCATTGAACGAGCTTAGAGTGAAACCAACAGAACTTTTGAGTCAAATTCAAGAGTAGGATGATAAAATGGCGAAAGAAAAAATGAAATTCGCCTTCTACTGGGCTGCAAGCTGCGGTGGTTGCGAAATTTCAGTCTTGGACATAAACGAGAAGATCTTGGAAGTTGTACAAGTAGCCGACATAGTTTTCTGGCCAGTTGCAATGGACATCAAATACAAAGATGTTGAAAACATGCCAGATGAATACATAGATGTCTGCTTCTTCAATGGAGCAATAAGAACAGAGGAAAACGAGAAAATGGCGAAATTGCTGAGGAAGAAATCGAAAGTTTTGATTGCCTACGGTTCCTGTTCATACATGGGAGGAATACCTGGCTTAGCAAACGTGGCAAACAGGAAAGAAGTATTCGAAAAAGCTTACCTCAAAAACATTTCCACTGTAAATCCTAACGGCGTAACTCCTAAAACTCGAGTCAAAGTCAAAGAAGGAGAATTGGAGTTGCCGGAATTTTACGACACGGTTAAAACCTTAGCCCAGACAGTGGATATTGACTATTCTATTCCAGGCTGTCCTCCACAAGTTGAGCTTACATTAAATGCTTTGGAAATGATAGTAAAAGGTGAGCTTCCACCTAAAGGCTCAGTGCTTGCTCCATTAAAATCAGTCTGCGATGAATGCCCACTAAATCCCCTAAAGAAAGAGAAAATACAAATCTCTGAAATACATCGCATACACGAAATAATTCCAGACCCAGACAAATGCCTTCTAGAACAAGGAATAATCTGCATGGGTCCAGCAACTCGCGGAGGATGCACTGCAAGATGCATAAACGTGGGTATGCCATGCACCGGATGTGGGGGTCCATGTCCAAACTCGACTGAGCAAGGAGCCGCAATGATAAGTGCCTTAGCATCATTGCTCGGCTTAGAAGAAGAGAAGGAGAAATACTCAGAAGCTGACATTGAAAAGCTTGTAGCTCAAATAAAAGACCCACTGGGAACTTTTTACATGTACTCGTTGCCGTCCTCACTTCTTAAGAGGAGGGTTATGAAAAAATGAGAGAAATCACAATAAACCCGATCACTAGACTGGAAGGTCATGGAAAAATCACGATTTTCCTGAACGAACAAGGAAACGTTGAAAATGCTTATCTTCAAGTTCCAGAACTTAGGGGTTTCGAAAGGTTTTGTGTTGGAAGAAAAGCTGAAGACATGCCGCAATTAACGAGCAGGATATGTGGAGTATGCCCTGTCGCCCATCATTACGCTGGAACAAAAGCTTTAGACGCTGCGTTCAATGTTGAACCACCGTCTGCTGCAAAAAAGCTTAGGGAACTCATGTATTGCGGCTATATAATCTATGATCACATACTACATTTCTTCTATTTAGGCGGACCAGACTTCATAGTTGGACCAGACGCTCCGCCAGAAAAAAGAAACATTTTAGGCGTAATTGAAAAAGCAGGCTTGGAAATCGGCAAAGAAGTTATCAAACATAGGGCTTATGGACAGAAAATCACAGAAATCATCGGTGGAAAAGCCACCCACCCTGTTTGCGGGTTACCTGGTGGAATATCTAAATCATTAAGCGAAGAAGAGAGGCAAGAAATCGAAAAAATGGCCAGTTCATGTGTGGAATTTGCAAAGTTATCGTTGAAGCTGTTTCACGACATCGTTCTGGAAAATGCGAAATACGTTGACATGATTAAAAGCGATGCTTACACGCTAAAGACCTATAATATGGGGTTGGTTGACGAGAACAACAAAGTTAACTTTTACGATGGCAAGGTCAGAGTTGCTGACCCATATGGCAACGAGTTCCTGAAGTTTGAACCTAAAGACTATCTTAATCATATTGTTGAGCGTGTAGAAGAATGGAGCTACGTGAAAATGCCTTACTTGAAGAAGGTTGGATGGAAGGGCTTCGTTGACGGAGCAGACAGCGGAGTATACCGTGTTGGTCCTCTTGGAAGACTTAACGCCGCAGATGGCATGGCTACACCCCTTGCGCAAGAAGAGTATGAGCTCATGTACAAGACTTTAGGGGGAAAACCTGTCCATTCTACATTGGCTTTCCACTGGGCTAGGCTTATTGAGGTACTTTATGCTACAGAAAGAGCAGTAGAGTTAAGCAGAGACACGGAAATAACAAGCACAAATGTCCGCAACTTGCCTGGTAAACCTGGAGAAGGTGTGGGAATAGTGGAGGCGGCTAGAGGCACTTTAATTCATCATTATGCGCTTGACGAAAATGCACTCGTCAAAAATGTGAACTTGATTGTTGCAACAACCAACAATTACCCAGC
>JACUTN010000115.1 GCA_014859805.1 Candidatus Bathyarchaeota archaeon | reverse complement strand
CCAGTCCTCTGAAGATAAGTCTGCTTCTTAAACGATGGTAAAAGTTTTCACTAAACCTTATGAAAGAAGTTGTGTGTTTGGAACGATTAACGGTTAGACGTGTAAGTTCAGAGTTCACAATTTTGCGGTGTTGTCCATCAATCACCACAAGAGTTCTTTTCGGTCTAAGAACCTCAATTGTGAGGCTTGAATCCACAGGGAAAACAATTGAACGAAAAACGCTCAAAGCACATACAGGTGTCAGAACAAAAGCATCTACACATGGGTCTAAAACGGGTCCCCCAGCTGAAAGTGAATAACCAGTGGAGCCAGTTTGTGTAGCCATAATTAACCCGTCTGCTTGGCAGTTCAAAATCGTTTTTCCATCCTTTATGACTCGGGCATAAAGTAACTTTGCTGGTTCATCAGCTGTAACTAGCACTTCATTCAATGCTTCTGGGAACTCTATGTCATCTGCGGTTACTGAAAGTTTCGTGCATTTTTCAAGGGTGAATTCTTCCTTTAAGCATTTGTCTACTGCCTTAAAGGCTTCTTTCGGTTCTACTTCTGTTAGAAAACCTCGAACACCCATGTTTATTGCAAGTATTGGCGGTTCAGGTTTTGGAATTGAGACGCATGTTCTTAAAATTGTTCCGTCTCCACCAATTGTGATTATAAAATCGGTTTTCATTCGTTCTAGGGGCACACTTTTATCTTTTATGTTCGCTTTCTGGGCTAACGTGTCTTCCACGTATACTTCTAATCCTTTTGCTCTCAAATATTTGGCTAAATCTTCCACAAGTTTTATTGCTTTTCTCTTGTCGAAACGAGCGACCAAGCCGACAGTTTTAAACAACTTTTTCACCTTTTCACGTATTAGCGACAGCTTAATCTATATATGAGTGTTGTTTAAAGTTGCTGTGGATAAAAGACTATGGTAAGTTGGTGGGGGTATGAGTAAGCCAGCTGGTGTTGGAAGCCTACGTGAAGGCCGTTACATAATTGTGGATGGTGAACCATGCCACATAGTTGACATAACTAAGTCAAAACCTGGAAAACACGGGTCGGCAAAGGCAAGAATCGTCGCAATAGGTATTTTTGATGGTGTCAAAAGAAGCTTTGTTAAGCCTGTTGATGCAAACGTTGAAGTGCCGATAATTAATAAGAGAAGTGGACAAGTCTTTTCAGTCATGTCTTCCGGCGTTCAAATAATGGATTTAGAAACCTATGAGTATGTGGATGCGCCTTTTCCTGAAGACAAAGATTTGAAGGCGAAACTTGTCTCAGGCGTCGAAGTCGAATATTGGCGGATAATGGGCAGAGTAAAAATTCTTAGGACTAAATAGATAAAATGAAAGGAAGTTCGAACGAAAAACTGAAACGGTTATTTCTGACGCAATGATTGTGTTCCATTAATTATTGGTGCTCTTTTCGATCGTGTTTAACTCCACCAATCCCAATCGAGCTGTCTAAACCCTACATAAAGTATTGAAAGTATCACTCCCCAACTCAACGCTAAGCATGCCACTTCTAGTACCAAGTTGTGGCTCAGATAAGTATAGCTTGCCCAAGCACTTACTGCACATAAGCCCACCAATATGAGGACGAACATGGCAAAATGGATTGCACGTTCTACCGTCAAGATGTTTCACCTACTAAACCTTTTCTAAATAGTCAGCATAGGTTACTGTTAAGATTTTTCATCAAATTTTATTCTGTTGTCCGCCACAATACATCTTGCCGATGATGCAAAAAGACCAATCTGGTTTATGAGGACAATGTAAAGCCAGTGTTGCGGCTTCTAACCTATTCTATTGGAATCTCGTATTCATGTTTTCGGGGCAGGTGAATCTCCAGAATTCCCTTTTTGAAGCGAAGTTCCATTTTATCCATGTACACGGGTACTGGGACACGTGTTTGACAGTGGAGTGTTTCAAATTCACCTTCATAGTGTGTTATGCCGAAATCGTCAAATCGTATTTTTCGTTTCATCTTCGCCAATATCTCGATGGTGTCTCGGCTTATGGGTTTAACGCGTATTGTGTTCTCTTCTGCGTAGGGTAAATCAACAGTAACTATCACTTCCGTCGGAGTCACCATTATGTTTCGTAGAGGTTCCATCGTGCAAGCTCTATGGTTCCAGCTTGGCTTTTCAATTAACGCTTCTCTAAATCTTTCAGTCCGTTCCTGTAAATCCTCAAAGTATTCGCTGATGATGTCGAAGATTGAACGCTTTCTTTTAGTTGACATTTCAACATCACCCTAAGACACGTACATTGGTATGTCGTACTCCTGGGTTTTCTTCATCTTTGACATTTCCCGTTGAGTTCGCCTCATCACATCCCTAGCCCTCAAACGGATTTCCTCACCCTTCTCCAAAAGCTTCGAAACGTCCACTTTTATTTCCGCGATTTTTGATAATTCCTTCAGTAATTCCGCTGCAGCTTCCGGGTCTGGATAGTTAAAGAAACACTGTGCAAGCAGTGTAACGGCTGGCACATCTGTTTTGGCACAGTATTGCATCATAATTGCTTGAGGACCAACCATATACCCTTCCTTTAACACTTGTACGCCCTTGTCTTTAACCGCCTTCAGTATCTCTGGGTTTGACGCGGCAGCAAACACCTTCAACTGCTTAACATCTTGTCTGTCTTGAACTGGAATGCCGCTCATTGAAATCATCTTTTTAACATCTTTGCTTCTTCCCCAATCAATCAAGGCATGCATTATAGGATAGATTGTGTCTGCTGACACGGCTGTTTCCGAAACAGCAAGAAGAACATCATGATTTCCAAAAACCCTTATCGGCGAATGAGGCAGGCCCTCATGCAAAACGATTAGAGGTGGCAGCAACCTTGAATCCATGTATGCCACCTCGCTTAGGTTAAGCTCTGATATCAAATGTGAAGCTGCAATGACGCCAACTAATCCAACATCTGGAAAGCCGAAAAGCATGACAGCACCACGTGAAATCTCTTTCCTCTCTGTAATCTTTACCTCTTCGCTCAATTTCAATCCTCAAACACTTTAAAGTCTGAGAGGTGTAAAAAGCTTATGGAAGTCGAACTCCCAAATACTGAATATCTATTTAAAGGCGTAAACGACTTAAAATCTGGATGAAACCATGGCACTAGAACATTTAGGCTCTTCACTGCACGCAGCCTTAAGAAAGATTTTCAGAGCCTCCATTGTTGACGAGGCTGCAGTTAAAGAACTAGTGCGAGACCTACAAAGGGCATTACTTCAAGCAGATGTAAACGTCAAACTTGTACTCGACATTTCCAAGCGAATAGAAA
>JACUTN010000114.1 GCA_014859805.1 Candidatus Bathyarchaeota archaeon | reverse complement strand
TATTCTCTGCTTGCAAGTATCACAATATAATCTGCTGTGTCAGCGCACATGTCCGCAGCATGTTCAATAAATTCAACTAAATCGTCAAATATCACCATGGTGCCACTGTTCATCTGATCGCCATATTTAACGAATAAAGATTTGGTTTCAAGGTATTCTTCGTCAATTTTGCCTTCAATTTGTTCAACTTTTTTGGCTCCTTTTATGGCGCCTCTTGAATCTACAGCAATTTTTTCAATACTCCCCCGAAGAGCCTGAGCACATTCCACGAGGGTGGAAACCATATGAACGGTTTTTTCCCACAGTTCTTTCGGGATTTCGGCATCCACGAGCATTTTCGTGCATCTCGCCGCATCCTTTACATGATCTGCAAGTGTATCGAGCCGCTTCACAAGATGCATTAAGTCTTCACGGTATTCCGCAAATAAGGCTGCGCCCTTCGATAACTCCATAAAAACTTCTGTTCGAAGTTTGTCAACTTCTTTTTCTGTTTTAAAGATGTTATCAACATGTCGCATCGCTTCTTTTTTCTTTGCTTCTGACATGTTTTGTACTGTATAGTGAAGTAACGTAACTGTGTCTAGGGCTTTTGTTATTTGTTTTTGAGCTAAATCCAACGCTTTTGTTCTTCTTCGTCTTTCAAACCAAGTATAGCTTTTCTTTTCCAAGCTTTTCATCTCCCTTCCTATCTTATTTTCATGGAATACTTAATAACACTTTGCAGATTGTAATGTAAGCTCTCTAATTAAGTTGCTATGTTTTCTGCTTTGCTCTGACCAGTTGGGTGGATTTCCAATCAATCTTCATGGTGTCGGAGTTTATCGCTACTCCATAATCTTTTTTGGCTGTTACCAACGAAACCAGCCCATTTAACACATCGTGAAGCACAAGTTTTGGTTCTCTTTCCATCGGATTTCCATAACCTCCCCCACCCGGGGTCTTTACAACGAAAATGTCGCCTTTCTCAACTTTGACTGTGCATTTAGACTTTAGCTTTATTCGCTTTCCGTTCGGCTTTATGATGTAATATTCACCTTTGGCTCCGCTTTTTCCTCCGTATAATCCCCATGGCGATATCTCTGTTCTTTCAGCAAGCACTGAAAGAGTAGCTGAAGAAGCCAGCAACATCCAACTTCTTTCTAAGCCCACTCCGCCTCTCCATTTTCCTGCGCCTCCACTGTTTTCGCGTAATTCATATTTAAGAAAGCGTATCGGATAGACGGTTTCTATTGCCTCGACAGGTGTATTCATAGTATTCGTCATATGCGTATGTATCGCGTCTACGCCGTCAATTCCTCTTCTACCTCCGAACCCTCCAGCTATTGTTTCATAAAACGTCCAATGTTTACCGTTTTCTGGATTCATTCCACCCACCGCAATGTTATTCATTGTTCCTTGGCATGCAGCGCAAACTTTTTCTGGAAGTATCTGAGCAAAAGCTTTCAGCAGTACGTCCACGTTTCTTTGAGAAGTTTCCACATTGCCTCCAGCCACTGGCGCTGGCGAAGTAGGGTTCATTAATGTTCCTTCAGGTACGCGGATTTCTACTGGTCTATAGCATCCATCGTTCATTGGTATGGTCGGATCTGTCAAACATCTTAGAACGTAGTATACTCCAGACAAGGTTACGCCCAGAACAGCGTTGACTGGACCGTTTACTTGCTTGTCGGTTCCCGTGTAGTCAATGATCAACTGGTTTTTCTTGATGGTTATTGTGACTTTTATCTTGACTTTTTTGTTGCTTGTTCCTGTGTTTTCAAGATAGTCTTCTGCTGAATAGCTTCCCCTAGGCATTTTGCTTACTTCAATTCGCATTCGCCGTTCAGAATAATTCATGATTTCTTCCATGGCTTTATGCAAAGTTTCCACGCCATATCTATCAACGAGTTCCAGAACACGTTTCTTGCCAAGGAGATTCGCAGCCATCTGCGCTCTCAAGTCACCTAATCTAATTTCAGGCGTCCTGACATTGCTTAGAAGTATGCTTGCGATTTCCTCGTCAATGCTTTCTCTTTTAACGAACTTCACTGGCGGAATGATAATGCCTTCTTGATATATTTCGGTGGCGTCTCCAGCCATGCTTCCAGGAGCCTTTCCACCAACATCTGAATGGTGAGCTTTGTTCGCTGAATACGCGATAATTCTGTGTTCATGGAAGATTGGGCAGATTAGGGTTAAGTCTGGTAGGTGGGTTCCGCTGATGTATGGATCGTTGAATAGTATCATGTCACCGTCTTCAAGTTTTCCTTTAAACTTCTCTAGACCTTTTTGGACGGCTAGTTGCATTGAACCTAAGTGAACTGGGATGTGTTCTGCTTGCGCTGCCAAACGTTTTTTGTGGTCGAAGAGGGTGCATGAAAAGTCCATTCGCTCCTTAATGTTAGGCGAGTATGCTGAGTTTCGCAGAACTATTCCCATTTCTTCTGCTGCATAGGTCAAAGCCCCCTTTACAACCTCAACCGTTATCGAATCTAATGACAATTCTAATTCCCTCCATTCCCAATTGAAAGAACAATGTTTCCAAATCTATCCACAGAAGCAGTCCAACCTGGATAAACAACCGTCGTAGCATCGTACTGCTCAACAACTGCAGGACCGTCAATCAAGGTTCCAGCTTTCAGTCTTTCCCGCCTATAAACTGAAGTTTCAACGTAACCGTTATCTTGCTCAAAAAAGACTTTTCGCTTTGAAATTACCGCCTGTTTTGACGGCCTTTTTCCATGTAGGGGCTTCTTGAGTTTTGGTTTTTCAACAAGGCCAACTGCAATGAGCTTAACATTCACTAACTCCACTGGTTCACTCTTCACTGCGTAACCATAAATTGCTCGGTGCTTTCTGTGGAAGTTTTCAACTGTTTGATGAAGAACTTTTTCGGTAAATGGCTTAGATGTTGGAATTGTTAGTTCATAGCTCTGGCCAAAGTATCTCAAATCCATCTGACGGATAAACTGCATATTCGCTTTCGGAACATGTTGCTTTTCCAGTAACTCGGCTCCTTGACGCTCTAGCTTTTGAAAAATGGCTTCAACCTTCTTTACTTCAACCTCATCCGTTAACTTCATAGTTGCCTTTACAAGGTTGTTTCTGAAATCAGCAGCTAACAACCCGTGAGCAGAGAACAAACCTGGATTATGGGGAACAACTATTTTTGCAATTTTCAGCTCTTCGGCTAATGCGCAACCATGCATTGGGCCGGCTCCGCCAAAACACATTAAAACAAAATCTCTTGGGTCGTGGCCTCGCTCTACGGACACAATTCTCAAAATTTTCGCCATGGCTGAGT
>JACUTN010000113.1 GCA_014859805.1 Candidatus Bathyarchaeota archaeon | reverse complement strand
ATCACTGTTCCATGTTTGTTTTCAGCCATGTGTATGCTTGCCGTTTCAAAGAACTCTTCTATAATGATTGAGGAAATCAGAAGGCAATTCAGAGAGATTCCAGGTCTAAAAGAGGGCAAGGAAGGAGTAAAACCGGACTATGCAGCTTGCGTGGACATTGCAACAAAGGCGGCGTTAAAGGCATTGCTTCCTCTAATCGCTATGTCAATTCTGATTACGTTAGGCGTAGGTTTCATCTGCGGAATCCAAGCGCTTGCTGGTTACTTGGCTGGAGCCATTTTCAGTGGATTCCTGCTTGCGATACTGATGGCTAATTCAGGGGGAATGTGGGACAACGCGAAAAAATACATTGAAGACGGAAATTACGGTGGTAAAGGCTCAGAAGCTCATAAAGCAGCAGTCATTGGAGACACGGTTGGCGACCCATTCAAAGACACAGCTGGTCCGTCATTAAACACTTTGGTAACGGTAATATCTCAGATAGCTTCATTGTTTGCACCTCTGATCATTGCCTACGCCTTAATAGGACTCTAGTTACTTCCAAATCTACCACCTTCATTTTTGTCTTGAAAGTTTATCTCCGAATTTATTTATAACGAGCTAGAATCTTCTGCTAGTCGTTTACAACTGCGGATGTAGAAGCCTCCAGTTTCAAAGTATAAAGAGATGACTTTTTATCGGGTTATTTACTCTTAATTAAAGTCTATGCTAAAAGGAGATCAAAGTGAACGCTGAACCGGTCGAGTTGCTAATAAGCAGAATTATGAACCAATATAATAAGAAACCGGAAGGTTGGGCTATTCTAACAGACCGCCGAGGAAATGTACTGATCTTTGGACCAAAGACGGGGTATAGGCTAAAGCTGCTACCTCTTAACCCTCAAGAGTACACAGGGGTTGGCATAAAAATAGATAATCTGAAGGAAATGAGAAGGGTTGTGGAAGGAGTTCCATCATACGGTTTCAGACCGCTATCAAATACAGAAACCGAAGAACTGCTTAACACTGCCCACCAAAGATACACCCTGAACAAACTGATCAATAAACTTTTAGATATAAAACCGGTTCCCACGGGGGAACTAAAGAAGAAAAGACCAAAAGCTGTCTTAAGCGGGCCAGTCGTAGCTCACCCAAACCTTAGCGCCATCTCGAACAGCCAAAAAGAATTGGAAGCAAAACTTGCCGTGGAGGCAGACAAGCTCTTTAGAAGGAAGTATCCGGGAAGGGCTGAAATTTACCGTTAACTGTACTGTTTGTCTCTTATTTCATACGATTAGAACACGAAGAAAGTAACATGGCGCCGGGAGTGGGATTCGAACCCACGCGGCCCCGAGAGGCCACAGGCTTTAAGGCATCTCGTAGTCTCCAGGCCTGCTCCCTACCTGACTAGGAGACCCCGGCACACACAGCATTAATGTCTAAAGTCAGTTTTATTGTTTTTCCGAAATAAACACGCGGTATCCACTTTTTCTCGCAAGTATCTCAGTGTTTCCGAAGGCTTTTTCCAAAAGCATCTTCAGTCTTTTCCCACCTATCTTTGACTTTACAACCATTTGGAAGCGTGCTTTGTTTGCCATGTGTTTTGGTGCTTCAACGATTATTGCTTTTACGGTTTCAATTCCAGCACTCACTGGAGGATTCGAAAGAACACAGTTAAAGATCAAGTCTTCCACAGATTCGTATAGAAAGCCGCGTCTAACTTCAGCATTGTCTATGCTGTTGCGTTGGATGTTTTGTTTTGCAAGCCAGACAGCCCGTCCATTCACATCAACCATGACTACACGCAAATTAGGATTAGAAGAGGCTGCCACTATTCCAACTGCTCCATAACCGCATCCAATGTCAAGAACATAGCCCTTTTCAGGAAGAACCATCGACTCGATTAACACTCTTGTGCCTAAGTCAACACGCTTCTTGGAGAATACTCCTGAAGCCGTCAGAAACTCGAAAGGTCTCCCACAAAGATACGTGCGCACTATTCCAAGCTTTGCTTTTGATCTTGGAAAAGCCGTAAAATAGTGATTTACACTTTCACTTTTTTTGGGCATTTTATGCTTCGCCACTTTTCCAGCATTTCGGGTATGTGCCCCTAAGCATCAAAACCCTTTTAGTTTCAGCAACAACCCCATGTCCCATATTCAAAATGTCTTCTGTGGAAGCTACAGCCTTAGCCAGAGCCACAACTTCACCTTTTAACGTGAGAACCGCAACCGTTAAGCCTTTACTTATTTTTGTTTCAAGGGACAAAACTCCCGGCGCTGTTAGGTTCGCCCCATGACACACAGCATCCACAGCAGAGTCTCTGACGTAAATTTTCGGAACTAAAACCAAGACCTTTTCCATGGGTTGAATGAACTTTCTCAAAATTCTCTCATCTTTCTGCTCTTGCCACTCCATAAACCAGTAAGCCACATCATGCAGTGTCACCATGTCTCCATTCTCAACAAAAGGTCCAGCCCTCGTCCTCCGCAACTCTTGCATGTGAGCCGCACATCCCAAAACCTCACCAATGTCAAAGCATAATTTGCGAATATACGTTCCCGCTTCACATCCAACCTTGAAAAGCACGTTTCGCCCATCCATCTCAAGAAAATCAATATAATAAATTCTTCTCATGCGTAATCGACGTTTAACCGCAGCTCGTAAAGGCGGCCTCTGATAAATTGTGTCTTCAAACTCTTTTAAGACGTTTCTTACTTGTTTTTCTTTTGCTTCTCTATGAAGCTTCATCACGCAGACGTATTCCTTACCGCTTAAAAGTAAGGCTTGAACGATTTTCCTAGATTCCTCTAGCGCTATTGGTAGGACACCTGTCACGTGGGGATTTCTCTGGCTTACGCCTCTAGAGTCCCGCCGTGACCGACGTGCTGAAGATTAAGGATTCGTTTAACCCATGCGGCTACTTCGTGGCTTGTCGGGCCTGCTGGCTTGTCCAAGTTTATGACACCGTATTTCATGTATTCTTCAACAGGCCTTTCTTCTGGTTTGCAGCCGTAACGTGGATTTGTTTTGTCTTCAGCCTTCACCAATAGTTTACGCTTTGTTTCCCATGGGGGAACTGTTCTAGGCATGCTAAACTCTTCACTCCTACAATGTAGAAAAAAGCCCAGACGTATAAGAGTTTACTAAGCCAAAGCTGGCTTAACCATCTGCTTCATTTCTTCCAGTTTACCCGAAGCCTCAAGCGCTTCCGCGACTTCTTCGTCCGGTGCTCCTCGCTTGATTTTTATTTTTTCTTCAAGCGGCTCCACATGGTTGGCGTTCGCCCTTCGCCTTTTCACACCAGTCACGTTTTTTGGACCTGTTATTAAGACGAAGTTCTTGTCCATTA
>JACUTN010000006.1 GCA_014859805.1 Candidatus Bathyarchaeota archaeon | reverse complement strand
TGGTGGATGGTGAAAATAAGGTTAAGGCTGAAGGGATTCAAGTTGGAACTTTGCTTAAGGAGGGACACACGGTTCAAGAGATACTTAAAGCCGCTCGAGACAGTGAATTCAACTTGATTGTTATGGGCGCTAGGGGTATAAGCAAAATAAGAGAGCTGCTTCTAGGCAGTGTAAGTGATGGAGTGATCAGAAATGCTCCATGTCCAGTTTTGGTGACTAAGTAGCTGAGTCTTAACGATGATCAAGTCTTCGTCTAGATCTAGAATTGTATATTAGAATGCTGTTTGTCCGTAGCCTTTTCCTTTTATTCTAAAACTTCATAGAAAAATCTACACTAAATCTGTCGTTTTAGCGAATGTGGGATTTAGTACTGTTGTAATTAGTAGGGTAAGTTTTAAATAACTTAAGCTAGCAGATGTAATGTTGCGTTTGTAAAAAGGTGAAAAACAAATTGGAAAAAATAGAGCTTTCAATAATTGTTTTGGTTCTAATAGGCATCATAGTTTCAAGTGCCACGATGATTTACGTGACGACCGTCGTAAGCAACTTATCTACGCTGACAGATGACGTATCCACACTAACGGAGAGCGTGGGAAATCTAACATCGACCATAAGTGATTTAGCGTTAATCATGTCAGAAGGTTTCGCAGAATACGCGGAAAAACTAGCTGCCTTGACGGCGAGGTTAGCGGCAATAGAAGCGGGCTTAGCCGCGAAGGAAACGTTAATTGTTGGGACGACAGATTCTGTTGAACTTACTCTTGACCCGGCCCAAGCATACGACTATTTCGGATGGTGCATACTACAGCAAATAGGAGGTACTCTTGTAAGCGTTGAACCAGGTTCACCAACGGGTGCAGATTTTCTTCCAGATTTGGCCGTAAATTGGAGTTCTAATGAAGACTTAGACATTTGGGATTTCAACTTAAGGGAAGGCGTTACATTTTCCGATGGCACAGAGTTTAACGCCACACATGTTAAGTATAGTTTTGATAGGGCCATAGCGCTTATACCAAGCATTCCAGAAGGTGCGCCAGCAGGCCTCGGCTATGACGCCATCATAAATCGTACGGAAGTACTCGGCACATATAAGGTCAGGTTCCACCTGAAAATTTCGTTTAGCCCATTCCTAGGTATTCTTGCAAGCAGATCTTCTACGATTGTCAACCCACAGTACGCTCCCATGGCACAGGTCAACTATACCGCAGGAGACCCACGGGCAAGCACACCAGTCGCATTTGCAGGTCCCTACGTTCTCTCAAAATGGAACCGAGTGGCCGGAAGGGACGTGGAGATTAAATTGGACGCTAATCCTAACTACTGGGATCTCGCGAGCGGGTATCCAAGGATGGAATACATAATCTTCAGGTTCTACAGTGATGCTGCTACGCTTCGATTGGCAATCGAAGCCGGCGACGTAGACATGGCGTTTAGGCATATTACCCCAACCGATGTAGTAGACCTTGAGGACAACCCGAACGTGAAGGTTTGGTGGGGTGCAGGAGCATTTATCCAGTACTTCTGCTTCCAGACGAAACGTGCACCATTTAACGACACAAGAGTGAGGATAGCAGTTACGGCTGCATTAAACAGAACGGCTGTTTGCGAAACGGTCTTCCTTGGTTTATCGGACCCCTTGTATAGCATAATACCTCCAGGCATGCTTGGGCACACTGAAGCGTTCCAAAAGCTTGGAGACGCCAACTACACGCTTACTACAACCTTACTTGCCCAAGCAGGCTACGACGCAACTAACAAGCTGAAATTCGACTTATGGTATGAATCCTCGGGGCATTATCCCATGAGTGCTGAACAAGCTCTCATCTACAAAGAAGCGCTGGAAGGAAGTGGCGTCATAGAAGTAACGCTGAAATCTGCAGACTGGGCCGGCTACAAGAAGAACAGAGACGACGAAATAATGGACGCCTACGTTTACGGTTGGTATCCGGACTACGTTGACCCAGATGACTACGCTTTTCTCTACTGGGCTTCATGGATTCACACTAACTACTACAATGCAACTCAGGAAGCATTATATGATCAAGCACGCGCCACAACAAACACAACCCTCAGAGAAGAACTCTACGCTCAAATAGACGAAATCGCTGTACAACAATGCTCAGTTGTCCCACTCTACGTAAGTAGCGCTTGGGCTGTGACGACACCTCCGATTTACGGCATTTACTTGGATATCACGCAAGACATGCGATACTGGCTGATTTATAAATAGTAACCTTTATTTCCCTTTTTTCTATTTTGTACGAATCGTAAGTCACAATATAGGGTAGAGTGTAAGTCATGGGTCTCCGTTCATACATCATCACGAGGATATTGCTCACAATCCCCACCCTTTTATTATTGCTTTCCATGGTCTTCTTAATCATGCGTGTTCTACCAGGTGATCCTGTTGCTCTGCACTTTGAAAAGAAGGCTACTCCTGAACAGATGGAGAGTATGAGGCGTGCTTTGGGGTTGGATAAACCATTATGGACACAGTATATAGAATACCTTGGCGGTCTTGTGGATATCGGATACATCTTGGAGCACGGATACCCCAACTTAGGAAAATCCATGCAAACCTTCGAAGAAGTTGGGGGACAAATATTCTCCGCATTCCCAGCCACGCTTGAACTAGCATTTTACTCCATGATAATAGCATCTGTTATAGGAATATTACTAGGCGTAATATCATCCAAGTCATACAACTCCATTCTAGACCACCTAATAAGAGGCGTCGGAACAGTCACCTACGCCGTCCCAATTTTCTTTCTAGGCATAGTCTTTCAATTAATTTTCGGAGTTTACCTTCGCTGGCTTCCAACAGGTTTACGCATTAATCCTGTCGTGGATCCCCCTGCTACGATAACAGGCTTATACACTATCGACAGCCTTCTCCAGGGAAACCTCTTTAAGTTTTTCGAGTCGTTAAAGGCTCTTCTACTGCCTTCTTTAACGCTTGGAATTATTCTTTCAGGCATGTTTGTTAGAATGACTAGAACCAACATGCTTGAAACTCTTCGGCTTGATTTTGTTACAGCTGCGAAAGCAAGGGGGCTAAAAGAAAGTACAGTGACTTATGGTTATGCGCTGAGAAATGCCTTTCTACCAATCCTCACAATGATGGGATTACAATTTGCCATACTTCTAGGGGGAGCAATTCTGACAGAAACAACGTTTTCATGGCCGGGATTAGGAAGATACATAGTTGACAGAATTAACTTCAGAGATTATACAGCCATCCAAGGCGCCGTGGTCGTGTTCGGCTTATTCGTTACACTGGTAAGTCTCGTTGTAGATATTCTGTATGCATACTTAGACCCAAGGATAAGACTGTAAAGAGGAAACCAAGATAACCAAAGCAAAAATTAAACGAAGCATCCTTGCACGCCTTATACCCGGAGTGACTTCTCTAACCAAAAAGGGGCCCTCAGGATGGATAGTTATTCTCGGAACAATAATTGTCTCAGCACTGGTTATTATGACAGCGATTGCCCCTTGGATAGCCCCGCATGACCCAGCAAAAACACGTGTTGGCCCAATAAGAGAGCCTCCCAGCCCACAGTTCCCCATGGGCACAACCCATCTCGGCCAAGATATGTTGAGCAGGATTTTATGCGGCGGCTCAATTATGCTCCAAGTTTCCACCCTTTCCGTTCTCGTCTGCTTCCTTATAGGCGTACCCCTAGGTCTCTTCTCATCCTACGTTGGCGGCGTTTTTGATAGGGCGTGTTCTCTTGTGATAGATGCGGTTTACGCTTTTCCAGGCTTGGTGATTGCAATTGCCATATCTGCTATGTTGGGCCGCGGTGTTGTTAATATGGCTCTTTCAATAGCTGTCGTTTACATTCCGTCATACTTCAGAGTAGTTCGAAGCCAAGTTTTAAGCATAAAAGAGTTAACCTACGTGGAGGCTGCTCGAGGGATTGGTGCGAAATGGTACACAATACTTTTCCGCTATGTTTTTCCAAATGTCATTCCATCGATAGTTGTGGTGGCCACAATAAATTTTGCTGACGCTATTCTTACAGCCGCGGGCTTAACCTTTATTGGCCTAGGAGTAGAAATACACATCCCTGACTGGGGACGCGACCTAACAAGTGGATGGCAATATCTTTCAAGCGGTGCATGGTGGATTATAGCCTTCCCAGGAATCATGATAATTCTTCTCGCACTCGGATTCACACTTATTGGAGAGGGACTGAGCGAATTGCTGAATCCAAAGCTTCAGCGTTGAGGTGAATAAAATTGCCTTTGTTAGAAGTTGGCTCGTTAACTATTGACTACCCGACGAGTAGAGGAGCAATCCGCGCCGTCGAAGATATATCCTTCTCCTTAAAGAAAGGCGAAACATTGGGATTAGCCGGTGAATCCGGGTCAGGAAAATCCACACTCGGCCTTTCTATAATACGTCTTGTCCCTTACCCCGGCGTCATAGTGAAAGGTCATATAAAAATTGACGAAACAGACATTCTAAAACTGCCAGAGGATGAGATGCGCTTCATTAGAGGTAGAAAAGCTGCTTACATCTTCCAAGATCCCATGACTTCTCTAAACCCAGTTAAAAGGATAGGGGCGCATTTTATTGAGTTAATACGTACCCATGAGCCTAACACAGGTAAAGAAGAGGCGTTTGAACGCACTAAAACTGTAGTAAAAAATTTGGGAATCTTATCTGAACGTATAAACGACTATCCTCACCAGTTCAGCGGTGGGATGAGACAACGCATAATGATAGGTTTGGCGATAGCCCTAAACCCCGACCTAGTTATAGCTGATGAACCAACCACCGCCTTAGACGTAATAGTTCAAGCAAAAATACTTGACTTGTTAGAAAGTTTACGTAAAGTATATGGGATGGCCCTTATCCTTATATCACACGATCTAAGCATAATTTTGGAAAGATGCGATAAAATCATCATTATGTACGCTGGACACATGCTTGAATACGCAACTAGCATAGAGATGCACAGAAACCCTAAACATCCCTATACGCAAGGGCTTCTGCAAAGCATCCCAAACATAGAATTATCCGACCAAAAACTCGTAGCCATTCCAGGTTCACCTCCAGACATGCTTAATCCTCCCAAGGGCTGCCGTTTTTGGCCTCGCTGCTCCTACGCCAAGAAAATATGCCGAGTGAAAGAGCCGCCCTTAATCAAGGTTGGACGCAACCACTTTGTCAGATGCTTCTTGTATGGCAAAAAAGGTGTTCATGTTGAGCGAAATCGTAAAAGTTGAACATTTAAAGAAGTATTTCCCAGTTCAGAAAAGCTTTCTAGAACAGCTATTTACCAGAGAATTGAGTTACGTCAAAGCTGTTGATGACGTAGCTTTCTCAATAAGGAGTGGGGAAATCTTCACTTTAGCAGGGGAGAGTGGATGTGGGAAGACAACAACTGGCCGGGTTATTGTAAAACTGCTTGAACCAACATCAGGTAAGATTTATTTCAACGGCGCAGATATTACAAAACTCAAAGGTGAGAAGCTTAGACTGCTCAGAAGAAAAATGCAAATCATTTTTCAAGATCCTTACGCATCACTTAACCCACGAATGAAAATAATTGACGCCGTTGGTCACCCACTTGAAATTCACGGCTTAGCCAAGGGTGAAGAAAAGAAGAAAAAGGTTCTAGAGGTGCTTGAAAAAGTAGGATTAACGCCTCCTGAACAATTCATCAACTTGTATCCCCATCAACTCAGCGGCGGCCAAAGACAACGCGTAGCCCTAGCAAGATCAATCATCTTGAAGCCAGAATTCATGGTTGCGGATGAACCAGTCTCCATGATCGATGTATCCCTTAGATCATCAATCATTGACCTTATGTTAAGCTTTAGAAAAGAGCTTGGATTAACCTATCTGTTCATTACACATGACTTAGCAGTCGCCAAATACATATCAGACAAAATAGCAATCATGTACCTAGGAAAAATAGTGGAAATGGGCCATAAAGAACCGCTTTTCTGGAACCCTATGCATCCATATACACAAGCTTTACTGTCTGCCATTCCAGTTCCAAATCCTGAACGGGAGAGAAAAAGGATAGAGCTCGCAGGGGAGGTTCCCTCAGCAATCGATATACCAACAGGATGTAGGTTTCATCCACGATGCCCTTACAGAACAGATAAATGCTCTAAAGAGGAACCACAGTTGATAGAGGTTGAAAAAGGCCACTTTGTTGCCTGTCATCTTATGAAATAACCAGAATAATTATCCAGATCAAATGTTTTGCACAAAATGCTTCTTCAAAAACAAGGACCCGATAGTGTCGACGTTATGGTGCTGTGAAGATTGAATCCCAACCGTTAAGAATGCCGCTGTGAGGATGCTATGAAAAAGCAAGAAAACAGATAACACTGTTCTTTCTCTTTTGGAACTTTAACGTTAAAGATATTACAAAGAATCTAAGTATTTCTAGTTGAAGCCCGGTGGTGTAGCGGCCAAGCATGGCGGGCTCTGGACCCGCTGACGAGAGTTCGAATCTCTCCCGGGCTACCATCGCTTAAGCATGAATTTATACTTTTTTCGTTTTGGATTTCACGTATTTCTTTGAGCATTTGTTGCATGTGCGCCACAATTTCTGTTTCTGAGTAGCTTGCAAGGACTCCAGAAAAAAATAGGGGGGGTAGGTCGTATTGGCTCGTTTTCCAAAAATAAGATGATTCTTTGCTGCATGCAGAAGTATATTTCTGTGGTCATGCGCGCGAGAATGTGAACATACCCCGTGTGCTATTAAGAAACGAGCACCTGTTTTCACATGAAACGTTACGTTGATAAGTGTTGGCAACGTTTTTACTGCTAAACGGCTTATTTGTGAGAGGAGGAAGAAGCCAGGTGAGTTCATCTCTAAGTGATGCGGTGAAACGTACAAGCGACATACTTAAACTCGGAGCTTCAATGCAAGTTCTAGATTACGAGCAACGTTTTTCATCACTCAAAGACCTCTACGACCCGATTTCAAACCTTATAATCATGAATTTCAACTGTAAAGAAGCCTTGAAAACAGCTAAGGAATTTTTCGGATCTTCAACTGTACGTTTTGCTGGCATAGACGGCACCATGTATTCACGTCCACTCTTTGACCTTGTGATTTTCTTCGGCGGCGCTTACGCCTCAACGGGCACAGTTACGTTTCTGGAAAATGATAAGCCAAAAATCAAATATGACGAAAGAACACTTCGGCAAAGTGCAGGAATTTCAAGCGTTGTTCCCGTCTACATCAATGAGATTCCAGACGTAGATCACACATTTTCTGACGTGGAACAACCAGAAGAAGTCAAGCCGTTAAGGGATGAGGCTATAATAAACAATGCTACGATTGCCAATTGGATAATGACCTTTGCCGAATACTACCTTGCCTACAAACTAGCCACAGACCCTGAACAGAATGTGAGAATAATTCTTTTAGACAGAAGCCTATCCATCGAACGGGCAAGCCTTCTTTATGACACTTCAAAACGTAAACTGTGGAAGGCAAAAAGCAGCATATTCGGATACAAAATCGACGGGCAACCAATAGACAAAAATGATTTAACAATTGCAAGACAATACGTTTACAATCAAGCTTTAGGTTTGCCACCTCCAAGAGGCGACTACCTACGGTACGCAATAATCCATCTACTCAGCCAAAAGGGAAGCATGACTGAAAGGCAGATCTTAACAGAATTCGAAATAGCTGATGAAAAGAGAACAAAAAGGGCAAAGCGGTACCTTAAACGCCTAGTTAAAAACGACATTTTAAACGAGAAAAACGAAACTTACACTCTGAACGATAAGTACACAACAACTTGGGAACGTATTAGAAAGCTTGTTACAAACTTGGGTGACAGCTTCTTTTTCACGAAAAAACATGAAACAAAAACAGCAAATTTAATGAAGGTTCTGAGGGATGGCGAGGAGCAATGGCTAACAACGCTTGACATTGCATTTCTAACGCTTTTCACTTTACACTTGCTCATGGAGGAGTGCTGGAAAAAGCGAATTCTACTCATAGGCATGACAAAAGACACAGCTGCAAGAGATTTTAAGCGTCAGCTGATTCCAATAATGCAAAATGACGGTCTACTACAAAGACCTATTTCGCCGAAAGAATTTGAAAAACTGCCAAACACTGACCGCATGATACTCCAGTCAGTCAGCATACTCAACCCAGAGAAAATCATCCCTCCATGGAGCCTAATAGAGTACGATTCAGCCTTCAGAACTATGGTTTTAGACATGCAAAACCGCAGAGGCTATGTTTCAGGGGCTATAAAAAACAGGGTAAGCTTGGAAAAAACTTTTCTGAAAACGTATGTGCAGCTAAGCCAAGCCAAAACCGACCCCATGTTACGTAGCAATGTATTGCTTACAGACCGCTTGGTCTATCCAAAATATGATTACAAGCCCGAAAACGTCGTAGAGTTCTGGAACGAGTTCGGTGGTGCAAAAGAACCCGTTGAGGTTATCCTGTTTATAGATAAAAATGTTACAAACGAACTTCAAAATCTGACAATGACTGTTTTGGCTGCTATGGCGCCTTCCAGTATACCAGAAGCCTTCGGCCACAACAAACCGCTATTTATCGCCGACAAGATTGCAAAATGGAACTACAGCCAATTCAAACGCATCGTGGACACCACGGCGAATTGGATACTCAATAACCATAAATTGAGAAGATTCATATTCTATATGAGCACTTTCAGAGAGAGGAGAGCAACAATTGAAGCCGCAAGAAGAGAAAGAATTTAACATTTTCTGCTTCACAGATTTCGATGACAGATTTCACGGGAGATTAGCTGCTGTCATTCCAAAATATTTTGGTGGCGCTGAAGAAACCAAACTTGGAGGCACAGGATCTCGTTACCATTGCCGCATCAAAGTTGAATACCAAAAAGACCTCATGGGACTCATGGAGGAGGGCATGCTTCTAGCTGTTAAAAATTTCAAACAGTCACTACAAGACGAAGAAAGATACACGCTAATGGAGATCAGCAGGGTCTGGCCTGAACATTTCGGCTTACGCGGCTTGTCAGACCACGGTTATTATCCTATGCAGTTTGAGATTATAGAGCAGTCTGAGATGGATTGGCAGACAAACGACACATCTACGATGATGATTCAGATAAACGCAATTCCAATAAACTATGACCTAATAATGAACAAAAACTGTGAATTCAAGTTTATCAAAGGCTTCTCATATCCCATCGTTGGCAGTCCCATCTACGTTTTGAATAGCAACATGATAAACCGCATGTACAACCAGAAGATAACTGAAAAGTTTGGCATAGATCCATCTCAAACCGTAGAAAATGCCAGAGCCGACCCGAGGCTCGGAATAATAAAAATGTTTGAGACAAGCAAAACCGTTATCCCAATATACGTCGATTTTGAGAAACTTATCCGCTATCACTTCGGCGTTTTCGCCTTCACGGGCGGCGGAAAAAGCAATTTAATGTCAGACATCCTTAGACGCATCTTGCTTCATACAAAGGACACAAAAGTCATAATTTTTGACATAAGCTGCGAATACGTGTTCTTATTGCTGGATATACTAGCAGACCCGAATGTTCCAGCAAAAATTATTCTCGAACACAAAATCGACGTTCTAGAACAGTTTTTCAATTCCATTGTTAAACCAAGAGAATACGAGACTGATGAAAGAATCAAGGCTGGTTTAAAGCGCATAATGGAGCAGAATAAACTCGCCTATTACAAAATGCCTAGGCAGAAAGTTCCTACCTATACCCAATTTTTGGATGAGCTTAAAGCTCAGAGAAAAGACAACATTAACAGACCGCATTACATGAACGCTATAGATAAAATACACGACGCCATACTTGAATACTTGGAAGAACGTGGCTTAAATGAAAATCAAGAGGTAAGCGAAGACTTTGTAAACTACGTAGATGCGGTTGCCACCGAGGCTGTTCAAGAGTTCAAGGTTTCTGAAAGAAGCGGTTTGTTTGCATGGGCAACAACGAGAAACACGATTGTTGATAGGATAAGGAAAAAGCAAGAAAAAGAGGAAAAAGACACGCGTGGATTGACGGCGGAGAAGATCCGCCAACTGCTGGAAGGTGAAGCAAGGCTTGTGTGCGTTTCAATTTCAGACCCGTTCATAATAAAAAACCTTGTTGTGACGTTGACGCAAGATTTACTTGTGAGGAGAAAGCGTAGATTTCAGGTTAAGCCCTACATTTTACTGGTTTTCGACGAGGCACAAGAGTTTATCCCAGCCCTAAGTGGCTCATCTGGCATAGATGCCAAATGTTCTAGGTATGTTGAAACTTTGCTTAGGCAAGGAAGAAAGTACGGTTTAGGAGCGTGCATAGCTACGCAGCGCATTGCCTACTTGAACACCAATGCTCTACAACAGCTTCACACATACTTTGTGGGCACATTGCCACGACCGTACGACCGTGCACTAATCAGCGACACATTCATGATAGACAAGGGCATACTAGAAAAAACCTTAGAGTTCGCTCCAGGCGAGTGGCTTCTTTCAAGCTACATAGCTACAGGCATAGAAAACGTGCCAATATTCATAAAAGCCGACAACGCAGAAAACGAAATAGAAAAATACCTAAGAGACACAGCATAAAGGACCTAACAAGAGGCTGGAATAAATCCCAACTAGGAAAAGCTAATGTGTTCAGAAAGTGAAAGGTAATGATTTCACGTCTTAAGCTACGGCTACTACCTTTTCACTATAGAACAAACTTAATAGTTCTGTTTAGACTATTGTAGTTGGCTCGGCATGAAGAAAAGAAACATACTATTGAACATAGTGATGTTTTCGGGTATCTCCCTATTAATTACTATAGCTGTTTATTTCGGTAACGCATGGATTTTCTCTTCCAGCGAGTATTTTTCGCCAACTGACATATTTTTCGTTGAAGGCATACTCTTTCTCATAGCTGGTCTTTTGCTCTTGTTAGGTAGAGGGGGAATTAACCTCTGGAGTCAAAAAGCAGCAATATTATCTGCGTTAGCTGAAGCTGTGTATGGTGGAGATACTGTGGGTCCTGCAGAGACACTTAGAAAAGACATGTGGAGGCCTAAAGGATTTATTCGTATAGCTTTGATTTTGATGTTGACCGGCGTGTTCATGATTCTGATATATTTTCTAACTCTGTAATGTTTGATGAAATTTTAGCTATGGCTACCTATCAGAAATGTGAAAAGAAAAGTGAGAAGGATTTCAGTTTATTCCGCATTTTTTGAGTAATCGTTGCCATCTCTTATCTGTTATCCATTGGATTTCATCGATTACTTTTTCGAATTTCGGAGTGAACAAATGTCTGAAGCGTCCCTGCATTCGCAGATACTCTTGCACTGGCTTCTTTGTTTCCGGCTTTAAGGCTATGGCTTCGCTTGGTTCAGACAGTTGATATTCACCATCTATTGCTTCCCACAGTGGAAAAATGCAGTTTTCCACTACTAAACGTGAGATTTCAATGGTTTTGCTTGTGTCGTACCGCCATCCCCTTGGGCACGGCGCAATCACGTGCAAGAATGCTGGTCCATCCACTTCTATGCCTTTTCTAGCCTTCGTTATCAAATCTTTCCAATAGTATGGTGAGGCTGTTGCCACGTAAGGCATGCCATGCGCAACCATAATGTCTGAGATTGGTTTTTTGTACTCTGGTTTTCCTGGTATTACCGAGCCTGCAGGTGAGGTGGTTGTTGCTGCTCCATGCGGTGTTCCTCCGCTTCTTTGGATGCCTGTGTTCATGTAAGCCTCATTATCGTACAATACGTACATGAAATCGTGTCCACGTTCCACTGCTCCTGACAAATCTTGTATTCCAATGTCAAAGGTGCCGCCGTCTCCAGCGAAAGCGATAACGTCTACATGTTCGTCTTTTATACGACCTTTTCTCCGTAGCACTTTCAGTGCGGCTTCGATTCCTGAAGCGTTTGCAGCAACGTTTTCGAAAGCAGTGTGTATCCATGGGATTTTCCATGCAGTGTAAGGATAAATTGTTGAAACTACTTCCATACATCCTGTTGCATGCGTTAGTATTGTTGGTCCTCTTACTGCTTTTAGAACAAGTCTAAGAGCTGTGGCTGGTCCGCATCCTGCGCATGCTCTATGTCCAGACATTAAAATTTCGGGTTTTTCAACTATATCCTTTGCCGTGAATTCATATTCAGATGCCATTTTCATTTTCCTCCTTTCACTCCCTTAATCCAATAAACTTTACTGGTTTTTCGACTCGTCTGGTTTGCAGTATTTCTTGTAGGTCTTGGTAAATTTTGTGTATCAGGTTTCTCGGTGTGTCTCTTCCGCCGAGTCCATAAATGTAGTTTACCACGTACGGATGTATATGTGCGTCGTATAGAATGTGACGGATTTCGTGGAAGACTGCTCCGCCGTATCCTCCGAAACTGAGGCTTCTATCCATAACTGCTACTGCTTTCACGTTTTCTAAAGCTTTAATTATTTCTTCAACCGGCAACGGTCTGAAAGTGCGAATTCTAAGTAAACCAGCTTTGACTCCTTCTGCCCTCAGCTCATCAACAACAGTTTTTACAGTTCCAGCAGTGGAGCCCAAGCACACCGCCGCTATTTCCGCGTCTTCCAGATTATACCGCTCAATTAACCCGTTTCCGTAGTGTCTTCCACTCATCTGTGCATATTCCTCGTGTACTTGTTGGATAACTTTCGGAGCTTTCTGCATTGCCTCTTCTTGTTGACGTTTATGTTCAAAATAGTAGTCGTAGAGGTCTAACGGACCCATCGAAAGCGGATTTTCTGGGTCAAGCTTGAACGGCACCATTTTTCCTTCATGACCTTTTATAAATGGAAATTGGCGGGTTCCAACAAATTTTCTTACAACATCGTCAGGTAGCACTTGCACGTTTTCTAATGTGTGGCTTAAAGAGAAGCCGTCTAATCCCACCATAACTGGCAATGAAATTTCGGGGTTTTCAGCGATTCTAAAAGCTTGAATTATCGAATCGTAGACTTCCTGTGAATTTTCCGCGTACAACTGTATCCAACTACAGTCGCGTTCAACCATGCTGTCGGAATGGTCGCAGTGAATGTTTATCGGCGCGGATAAGGCTCTGTTGACAACAGCCATGACAACTGGTGCACGGCATCCCGAGGTTACGTAGAGGATTTCATGCATCAAGGCTAAGCCTGCTGACGCTGTGGCTGTGAAGACTCTTGCACCCATGGCTGAAGCCGTTAAACACGCTGACAACGCACTGTGTTCAGATTCAACACATATGAATTCTGTGTCAACCTCCCCGTTCGCCACGTATTCGCTGAATCTTTCAACGATTATTGTCTGCGGAGTTATTGGGTAAGCCGAAACAACATCGACATCTGACTGTTTAACAGCGTATGCTACTGCTTCATCTCCATTTAAGGCTAAAACTTTCTGCTTAACAATCTCCATCTTTTATCCCTCCATCTCCATAACTATACTTTTACATGGACACTCGTTTGCACATATTCCACAGCCCTTGCAAAAGTCATAGTCACACTCAGGTTTATCGCCGTTCAATTTCACTGCGGAGTCTGGACAGAAAATTGAACAAAGTCCACACGCTCTGCAGTAACCACAACTGAAGCATCTTTCAGCTTCTCTTTTAACATCTTCTAGGCTTATTCCCGAAACCTCTTCGGCATCAAACGTCTTCAGTCTATCTTGTGGGGAAAGCTCAGGGGTTTTCACTCTTTCTGCTGGTTCGTAATATGCAATGTTCATTTCTTCAAATTTTACAGGTTCTTCTAGGGGCGTTTCAGGCTTAATCTCCTCTCCTCTTAGATAATGGTTTATGCTTTCGGCTGCTTTCCTTCCAGCGGTTATGGCTTCGATGACTGTTGCTGGTCCTGATGTTAAGTCTCCACCAGCGAATACGTTTTCGCCGACCACAAATGTTGCTGGGTCTGCTTTTATCCAACCCTTTTCGTTAAGAAATTTCTTGGGAATCCATGTTGTGTCTGGTCTCTCACCAATCGCCCTTATCACAACATCAAATTCCAGTGTGAATTCTGAGCCTTCGATTGCTATGGGTCTTCTTCTACCTGTTGCGTCGGGTTCTCCAAGTCTCATCCTTATACATTTTAACACTGTTTTTCCGTTCTTTTTGGACGCTTCTACCGGCTGAGTTAGAAAACTGAATTTTACGCCGTCTTCCTTCGCTTTCTCAATTTCCTCGCTTACCGCGGGCATCTCCTTTTCAGTTCTTCGGTAAAGAATTGTTGAACTTGCCCCCAACCTCTTTAGGGTTCTAGCCACATCAACGGCAACATTTCCTCCACCTATCACTGCAACCCCTTCTCCCGGAGCTTCCCTTAACCCTTCGTTTACCTTTTTTAGAAAATCCAAACCGGACATTAACAGTTCTTCACGTGGTATTCCAATGTCCCTCTCTTTTAATGCGCCTGTAGCTAAGAACACTGCATCAAATTCTTTTTGAAGATCATCAAACGCTACGTTAACGCCAACAGTAACGTTTGTTCTGATTTCAACACCGATTTTTGTGAGTAATGCGATTTCTTTTTCGACAACTTGTTTTGGAAGTCTATATGGCGGTATTCCGTAGGTGAGCATGCCTCCTGGTTTCTCTTCACTTTCAAATATGACTACTTTGTAGCCCATTTTTCTTAAGTAGTAGGCTGCTGAAAGCCCGGCTGGTCCTGAACCTATTATCGCAACTTTTTTCCCGTTTTCTGGTGCAAGAAGACGTGTTAGAATTTCACTTTTTTTCTCTATGATGTAGTCGCCTATGAAGCGTTCTATGGCTCTTATGGATATCGCTTTATCATATTGCTCACGGTTGCAGTTTTGTTCACAAAAGTGGGGACAAACTCTACCAGTAATTGATGGGAAAGGATTACTCTCCAAAAGTATTTCTGCTGCTTCGTCAAGTTTTCCATCTCTAATTTTCTGCATGTATTGAGCTATGTGAATCCAAGCTGGACAATTATACGTGCATTGTGATACGAGTTCAACCCAATCTGGTTTGCTGCTCCTCCAATCTCCAGTTAAATATTCAGTGCTTGGTTTCCAGCATACACCAGCGATTGGAATTTCTTTCCAACCTTTCTCTTGAGCTGTCACTCAGATTTTACCTCCTTGTAGACTTCTTTTACTACGGCGACATTTTTCTCAGCTATATTCTGTCGGAAACGTTCTCTAACAACTTTTTCGATGCTTTCCAAGCTGACTATTCCGGTTACACGTGCGACTGCTCCTAACATGGCTGTGTTTGTTATAGGTCTCCCCAAGATCCTAACGGCTATCTCTGTTGCTGGGATGGTCAAAACTTTAGCTTTCTCCGCTTTGAGCGTCTTCTTAAGTTCAGCAGAATCCTCCTTAGAATTAACTAGGATTACTCCTCCATCCTTTAAGCCTTCAGTGACTGGCACGGTTTTAAGCAGTGTTGGGTCCAAAACAACCACAACATCAGGATTGTAAACTGCACAGTGCATCCGGATCGGCTCATCACTGATTCTCGTGAAAGCACGCAATGGAGCACCCATGCGTTCCGGACCAAATTCTGGAAAAGACTGAATATACTTTCCTTCGTGGATTGCTGCTCTTGCAAGCAACTCGCTGGCTGTCCATGCTCCTTGACCACCTCTGCCATGCCATCTGACTTCTAATAATCTTTTCATGATTTTTCTCTCCACGAGTCTTCGACTTATTTGGAAGATCTAACATATACACTTTTCCGAAACAAAGCAGAAAACAGAACAAGACAGAAGTGCCTTACGAACTTGACAACACGCTTAAACCGTAACCGCGGCGGTCCAACCCTTTAGGTAATGAAATCCTTTAGAATTTCCTTAACGGGCATTTCGAAAATCTTATGCAGATGGGCTAACAGCTTTGTTCCTTCCTTTGTTATCGAGTAGTATTTGATGCGTCTTCTGCGTTTTTGCATCCATTTCCCAGCGATTAGTCCGTTTTCTTCCAGTTCGTACAAAAGAGGGTACACCACGCCTGAATGGAAACTTTGTCCAGTTAATCTCTTCAATTCCTTAGTGACGCCGTAGCCTGACATAGGGTTTTGATTTATTAACCACAGAATTAGGACTCTGCTGAAACCTCTCACAGTAGCCTTAATGATGTCTGATTCTAAATCTGCCATTAGCGTGTCCACCCAAAAAATAATCATACGTATCTTAGTTTATACATTTATGGTTCATGTTCAGATTCTTAAATTCTCCGAAAGCTTGATATATCAAAATTCAAAATACTTTCATGGTGAACATCTGATGGTTAAAGTTCATGACGCATTTCTACGCGGCCTCGAAAGGCCAGTCATCTTGTGGCTTCTTTCGGACAAACCTAGACATGGGTATGAGCTTATCTTGGAGTTTAAGAGGTTGACGGGGCAAAAACTGAAGCCTGCCATGGTGTATCCTTTTCTCCGTAAGCTGGAGAAGGGAGGGTTTGTTGTGAGTGAATGGGTTGAGAAGGGGAAAAGAAGGCTGAGGTATTATTCTTTAACTAAGAGAGGTGAACGTCTTCTCAGGAATGTACAGAGAATGTTCAACAAACCGCTTAAGCAAGTTCTTATGGACTTGATTAATCACAGAAAAACCTAGCTCGCGTTTTATGATATCCACGGTAATATTTTACACAATTCATGTCTACAGTTCAAGTGTTCACTAATTATTTTGAAGGTGATTTCTCTCAGAAGAATGGTTATTCCTTTATTTAATTTCGCCAGTTAAAACTGCTATCTCAGCGATTTTGATGGTGGGAACAAGGCACTCCGTCTTGCAGACGAGACAAAGATGACATCTTTCTGGATGAGCAACTGAAATTTTCTTTTCTTCAATTTCGAAGACCCAAATGAACAAATTTCGACACCCTTGAAAGGATTATTACATTTTTTCAATGTTGCTATCAATCTAAGCTAGGTATGAGCTTCTTGTTGCTCACCTCTTTTGTCTGGAGTCTTCGTTTGAGTTTGCTCGCAGTTAGAGTTCATTCTCATCGCTTGGATCGCCTTTATGACCTCAGGGTTGTTGCTCAAAGAGTTCAAAAGTTTTGGCAGAACTCTTTTGACCATATAGTAGCTGATAATCCACGTGAGTACAGTCCCAATTACAACTCCGCAAGTAATCGTTATGATCCCAGACAACACATCCAGTAAACTCATTTTTCATACCTTTTTATCATCGTTGAGTGTGAAAGTTGTGCAGTGTTAGAAAGCAAGAATTTTTCCGGCAAGTACATAAATCCCTACCACAAACATTATCAGTATTCCATATTTTCTCACTGCTTTATGCAAAGTGACGACGTTTTCTGTTGTTGGGTCTCCAAGTACGTTTATATAACGTCTAGCGATTGGTATGCAGAATGAGAGCGGTATGAAGAACAGGGGAATATAGCTGAGAGATAATAAGCCGAAGCCAGCGTAAATAAAGGGGAAAACTCCTGTTGCAAGAGACAAAAGACCCATCAAAACAGCGCCTTTTTTCCTTCCGTATTTAACAACAAAGGTTTGAATCCCTGCTTTCCGATCTGCTTCATAATCACCTAAAGCTTGCAAAATGTGACCACTGCAATGAGCCAATATCAATGGTATGGCACTCAGTAGAATGACTAATAATAAGTTGTTGGTTAATGGGCGAGAAATACTTGCACCTATTAAAAACGGAAGCAGACCAGCCCCTATGCCTGAAATGATGAAGTCTACGATTGGCACGGCTTTAAGTCTAAAAGGTGGAGCAGAATATGCAGTCCAAAAAGCAAGATAAATGAGGAATAAAGGTATAAGGTTGACATCGGCTGAAATCACTAAGACTAAACAAAAAGCAATAAGTGAAAAGGAAAAGACTAATGCTGTTCGTGGCGCCATCTTTCCCGATGCCACAAGTAAGTCGGACTTGATAACGTTTTCCTTGTCGTCTTCTCGGTCAAAGAATTGATTCAAAACAAAGACGCTGGCAGTAGCGAATAAAAAAGCGAATGAAATAAAAATCATGTGCCAAATGGAAGGTAAACCTAAGAATACGCAACCAAAAGAAAAACTGAAAATCCAGCCAAGCCAGCTCTCAATCCTAGTGACTTTAACGTATTGCTTAAGAGCTGTAGAGTAGTGAAATTTGCCAAAAGTATTAACGAGTTGCGAAGTTTTCACCGTGAGGTTTAGTCGATATATCAGAATTTAAATGTTTTGTAAATTATAATATGTGATGCATGTATGCATAATACGTATTGCACCATGAGGACCCTGCGAAAGTCGTGTTCACATGTATAGAATCTACATCGTGTTTTTAATTTCTTCCCAGTATTTCTTGTTATAGATGCAACCGGGGTCTGGTGCCTGTATATCCTTGAAGTATCCGTAGGCCCTCGCTCTGCAACCACCACAAACGTTACGAAACTCACACACTTTGCAGTGACCTTCTAATTTCGAACGATCTCTCAATTCATTTAGGACAGGGCTATTCAACCAAATTTCTTTGAAGCTTTTTTCTCTGATATTTCCAACCTTAATAGGTAGAAAAACACAAGGCCACACATCCCCGTTGGGTTCGATACAACAATAAATCCTTCCACAACCACATCCACCGATAAAATCTGATAGAACTCCTGTCTTTCCCACTAACGCTTCTCTAGCCTCCCTACCAGCAAAATGGGTCGGTAAAACAGGTGCATCAGGGTCCTCCCTCGCTGCCATTATCGATATCCTTGAGTACTGAGGTGCAGTCGAGAATACATCAGGATAACCCTTTTCTAAGAGTTTTGAATAGAAGAATTTCAAAATCTCTTCTCTTTCCTCTGGTGTTATGTCCTGATTAACTATGTTTTTTCCGCGTCCAGTCGGAATGAAATTGAACGCGATGAATCTATTTGCTTTTAAATCCTTTGCAAGTTCGAGAATCTCTGGAATCTCTTTTAAATTATATTTCGTGACTGTCGGGGCAATACAAACATCTAACTTTTCTTTAACACAATTCTTAATTCCATTTATTGTTTTGTCGTACACTCCAGAAATACCTCTGAATTTTTCATGTGTTTCTTTTGATCCATCTAGTGATATTTCAACATAATCAACGCAACTTTTTAGTTTTTTACCGATACTTGGTGTTATTAAAGTCCCGTTTGTTGCAACAGAAACGTAGAAATCTCTTTCTTTCGCGTAGTTTGCAATTTCAAAGAAATCTTTTCTGATTAATGGTTCACCACCAGAAAAAGCTATTGCTACTACACCACAATCAGCTAATTCGTCTATCAGATCTTTTGCTTCCTCAGTAGTCAGCTCATCCGGCATTGTCTCACTGATTGCGGAAGCGTAACAATGTTTGCATCTTAGGTTACATGCGTTAGTGAATTGCCAGACAACGAGGAAAGGAGCGGCGGTCGTTTGAGGAGTTTGGATGCCGAACTCGGCTATTCCCTCCAGCGTGTTTCTTATTCCCCTCCTGAAAAAAGGCTCCTTCAGAGCCTCAAGAACCTCTTTGGTATCCACTCCAAAGATTTCGGCGGACCTTTTAATCAACACATTAATGAACCATGAATAGAAACTGCAAGTGAGGCTGCACTTTGTGCCGAAGACTGAATGTTCTAGAGCGCACTCTATTATCGGTTTTCCATCCTTCCCTCTTTTAACGCTCTTATTTAAGATCGCTCTGACTATCGGGTTGCCCAACCATCTCCTTATGTTAGCAACCGTCAAAGCCTCGGACATTTAATCACCCCTCTACTAAACCTACAATGTTTTTCTGGTTTATTTCCACCACAAGTTTTAAGTATAAAATATATCAAAATTTAAATGTTTTGGAATTAACAATATCCATTTAAGGAGCGAACAACAACCGTGGGCAATAAAATACTCTTAACCGCTGACCGAACTCTAATGAGCGATTACCATCACAACATATTCGTAGGTTTCGGAACATGCGCTCCTCCGAATGTCATTCCAGACTGGCTTTACAAACAGCTCTTTTTTCCGCCAATCAAAACAAAAGATGGCATACCAATCGCAGCTCCTTACGGATTGAGAAAGATTGAAGCTCAGCTCCTATGCGAGGGCTTCGATGTATTAACTGTTGACCCAGATCATCTGGGAAAATACATTGATGAAGCCAAGGTTTTAGGTATCCATGTTATGGACCCCTTCGGCATAGGTCCAGCATCAAGCACTCTCGCCGCTATTCTGAAGAAAGAACCATTTCTGGCGCAATACTTCCGCGTCTTAATGGAAAAACCAGAAAT
>JACUTN010000112.1 GCA_014859805.1 Candidatus Bathyarchaeota archaeon | reverse complement strand
TATTTAAGATACTGCAGCACTGCATTCACATACCACAGGCTTGCGTCAACAGCGTTATAGGCTGGCTCTCCTGCCCTGTCTGGAAAAAAATTAGGAATCAAACCGTGTTTGCACTGGTTTTTGAATGTTAGAAAAACCTGTCTTGCATCCTCAAATCTTCCAGTTACAAGCATTAATCCGGGCAGGGAAATGAACGTGTCTCTTCCCCAAGTTCCGAACCAATGGTAACCAGCAATTACAGAATTTTGCTTTGAGTTCATCCCTTTAACTATGAACATGCTTGTGGCTAAAACAATCCAGTTTAACCAGTCTTTTGCTTGAATGTCCTCATGCTCTTCGTAAAATTTCGTCAACAGATTTTCATGACGCCTTGTTTCTCGCTCGTATAAGGCTTCTATGTCATACATGGTGACTGGCATTTCAACCAAAACTTTTTGTGCATAACCCTCGTTTCTATCAGCGACCGCAGTTATTGCAAACTTTCCATTTTCTCTTGCTTTTACGTCTATTTGGAAGCATCCAAGTTGATAGCAGTCGTCTAAACAGCTTTCTCCACGCTTAGCTTCTTCACGGTAGTACATTTTTTCAATCCATTTTCCGGTTGCAAGATAGTGTCCCTTCGTTGTGGTTATCATCAGCGTAGACTGAGGTGCGCCAAAGCGTATGTCCACTTCTTTGTCTTCTCGTTTTTGAACAAAATGCCAAGGAATTTTCCATCTGTTAGTCACTGAGTGGAAATGTCTCCAGTTTATTAGTGGGAAGACCCGAATTTCAACGTTAAAATCGCTTCTGTTCAAGACATTGTAAATGGTTATAACGGCATTCTTTTCGTATGGCATAAAGATTGTTTTTTGAACTTCAACACCCTCTACAGTATAAGTGTATTTTGGGAAGGGTGAAACTGAAAATTCTTTCAGGAACATGTATCCTCGCGGGAAAATTCCATTTTGGAACTCGTTGCCACCAAGTGGGTAAATGTTGTTTTCTATTTTTACTTCTTCATCCAATTTTGCCAGGCATACTCGTCGCTCTCTCGGCGGATGAAAAGCTGCAACAAGTAATCCGTGGTATTTTCTAGTGTTTATGCCTAAGACTGTGGAAGATGCGTAACCGCCTAAACCATTGGTTATAATCCACTCTTTCCGGATGGCGTTTTCAAAGTTTGAAAGCGTTTCTTTGCCTAGACTTATGGATGGCAGTCTCATTACGGCATCAACTTCGCAACGTTTCTTTCTCGGGGCACGCCGAAAAAGTTCGCCACGCAATTACATTTAGTCCTAAACAGCAGAACATGAGGCTTTTCCAGCTTGTATTCCGTCAAAGTTTCAGCGTAGCCCATGCCTTTGGCAAAAACCATGTCAACAGAATCGTAAAAACCAAGGAATTCTTTGGAGAATTCTTTTGGGGCCAATCCAACAGCATCTGTTCCAGTTGTGATAGTTTTGTCCGCAATCTTGTTCATTCCTGAGACTTCTGCATCCTCCATAGTGGCGTCATTGATTACGGGTCCACCTTTAACAACAACAATCACTGTTAGACCCATGTTTTTCAGTTGTTCAACCAGTAACGTGTCAAAAACAATTTCTCCAGCATTATCCGTCAAGTAAAGGACAGTATGAGCTTTTTTGGCCAGTTCGTAAATTTTGTTAGTATCGTCTATTACGAGGTCTTTTCCAGCTTCTCTGAAAAGCTTTCTAAGACTGCTAAACGCGAATTTATGGCCTGGAATATTAAATTCCATGATGTTGCCAACAATGGCACATAGGCATGCTCTTTTGAATCTGTCCTGCTGCGTGTATCCGTCTTCAACAATTTTTCTTGCGTATGGCAGAAGCTTCAAGGCTTTTTCGTTGCTTATCCTCTTAATCCTTTTGTATGGGTCGTTGTTGCCTGTAATCCTCTTTATTAGGCGGTCTCTTTTTGTGCCTAATTCCGCTGGTACTGCCGTGGGCTTGAACTCTCTGCTCAGCAACCGCAAAAATTCGACCATTGTTCTAAAACGTATGGCTGGATTTGTCGTGGCTTCAGTGACTTGTGCTACGGCTCTGCCGACTATGCACCCAGCGCATTCAGCTTCAACCTTCAAAGGTTAATCCACCTAAACTCTTGTTGCTTCTGCAAATTCACGTAAAACCATATATGGGTCTTTCGCCTTCACGATGCCGCTTGCAACCAACACTCCTTGGGTGCCAAGCTTCAAAGCAGCCTTAACGTCTTCTCCACGGCTTATGCCAGCCCCACAAAGTATTACAACGTTCTCGTTGATTTCCCTAACAAGCTTAATCGTATCCGTTATGACCTCAGGCTTTGCCTTTGAAACAGGAATCCCTGTGCCTATAAGCTCCGGCGGTTCAATGGCTATAATATCTGGTTTTAACGATGCCACGGCTGCACTTGTGTTTGGATTGTTTGCACACACAACAGAAACTAGGTTTTTTTGGCGTGTTATTTTGATTATAGCATCAATATCTGATAGTTTGAGTTGTCTTTCAGAATGGTTGATGAGCGTTCCTATTGCTCCAGTTTCCTTCACGGATTCCGCAAGTACGTGTCCCGTGTGACTGCCCGGCTGGATTGGGTCTATGTGTTGGGCGAAAACTGGAATTTTTGCGGTCTTTGCGAGGGTTGCTATGTCCGTGAATTGCGGAGCTACGCTTATTGAAGTCTTTGTTTCAAGGCTTACTTTTTCAGCTTTTTTTGCAAGTTCAACAGCTTTCTCGCCTGTTGCTTCCAAGTAGGTTTTGAAGTTAACAATTATCAATGGCGTCTGAAGTTTTTCCAGCAATGGGATTTTCACCTGTTTAGCGTTAACGTTTATTGCTAATATTGTTTTGGAATAAAACTTTGAAATGCAAATGTTTAAAAATGTTGTTCTAAAGTACGAAGACTGCTGCTGCGATAACGGTGGTCCACAAGCCGTTTTTGTCTCCTATTGCAGATTGTGTCATGTTGGTTGTTTTTATCAGTCCTCTGGTTTTGAACAATTCTTTTCTCTCGTCCCAACTATTTTCAGGATCAAACTTAAGCCCCATGTTTGTAGCCAGCATTGTTGCAGCTAAATCTTCTGCGTAATCTCCCGCCATCCTATCTGTTTCTCCAAAAGAGTGATGCTCAGAAAGATAGCCGTAATTGTCTTCAGCTGATGGAATTGCTACGCCTATTGATGCTGCAATCAGTCTATGTGGTTCATTAGTTGAGTTCTTATCCAGAACGGCAAAGGTTATTTCTCCGGGCTTCATCATTTTTAAGCCTTTTTCTCTTGAAATGAGCTCACAACCCGGTGGTATTATGCTTGAAACGTTTACTATGTTAACGTGTTGTATGCCTGCGTCTCTCAGGGCTAACTCTAAAGATTGCAGACGCTCTTTATGTTTACCAACACCTTTTGTCAGAAAGAAATACTTTGGAATCATTTCGCAATAAAATAACAACATATGTTTATTAGCCTTTTGTTTTCGGCAAAC
>JACUTN010000111.1 GCA_014859805.1 Candidatus Bathyarchaeota archaeon | reverse complement strand
TTTTGTCTGCAGTTAATTTGTGACCCATTTCATGCGTACCAAGTATTGCCATTATTGCTATTGTAAAGGTTGCACCGCCTATAAAAGGATTGGACATCGCTCCTTCTTCAACAAGTCCTAGGGAGAGCATATAACCTGTGATAAAAGTTGTTGCAATTGTCGCAAAAAACAATATCCAATTCACCATGATGTTGCTTGGTTTTGTAGGAGGTTTCGGAACGATTTTCAAAACTATTCTTCCGTTTTTTCTTCGCAGAAGCGCTATCAGATTCATTGTTTCCAAATTTTTTAGCAGTTTTAGAAAGGCTTTTTTTGTTTCTTGCGGCTGTTTTAGGTAGTATGTGGGAACCATCTTTTCTATCAGGCATTCTTCTAGTTGGAATTCTGCAGAGACTATTGAGGTTAGTTTTTCGAAATCGGCTGGCTGAGTGTAGCGATTGAATGGTTGTTTCTCTTCGTCCATTGTTTCTCTTGTCCTTTTGCTTGGGTTGTTGTATTAGAGAGTTTAGAAGTAAAAAAAGTTATTGGAGTTAACGTTGTTTTTGTTCGGACTCTGAACCCCTAAAAACTTTTTAATAATCGTCTAAGCAAAACTCAATCCAACAAGCTAAAACACACAGAAAATAGTGCCCTATGGTTTTTTGCTGTTCAGGAATTTGCTATGTTTCAACAACCTTGATTTTTTCAATTTCGTAACCCCAAGGAATCATCAGGAACCCTTCACGGAATTCTTTCAAAATTTCATCCTCAATTTCGTCAGATGGCTTGTCGAGAGATTGTGGAACTAGAAGAATTTCAATGATTACTTTTTTGACCATATTTCTCGCTCCTTAAAAAATAGTGCTCCTGCTTAACGTATTAATCATTTATTGCTAATTCGGATTCTGAATTTGAATCCACTGCTGCTTTTAAAAAGTAATAAACCTTCTTCAGCATCTCCAAAAAGCAAGTGAAAATCTTCTTTCAAAAATGGAAAATGAACAACATTCAATTTCGAGTTTGAACCCGACTACTTTCTAAAGAACTTCAACCGTTCAGGAGCTTTATCCTTTTCACCTATTTTATAAACCTCGAAGAGTTCGAATTTTGCTCCGCAACTCTTGCATTGCACATAAGCATGATCACGTTTCAATCCCAGCCAAAAATCTTCAGTGGAATTACATTTAGGACACACTTTAAAACGACTAAATGCAGTTTCGATTTCCTTTAAATTCAACCGTTCTCCAATCTCCACATAATGTTTCTTTTCTAGAGATTTATTGGTTTTGGTGAACATGAAATCAGCCAACTGGAACAAAACAGTTTATTAATTTTAAAGGGCATCCCAATGGCTGATGCTTATGATGGTGCAGATGTTTACTGTTGGCAGACTCTTAACAAACTGTTACGTTGTGGGTTGCGAACAAACAAGAGAGGCGATTATCATCGATCCAGGTTTCGATGATCGTTTCGAAGCTGAAAGAATCTTCAAGTTCATTGATGAAAACTTCTCAACGTTAAAATTTATTGTGAACACTCATGGCCATCCAGATCACACATGTGGAAATGGAATGGTGAAAGAGAGGCTTCACGTGCCTATTTTGATTCATGAATATGATGCTTATATGCTTGGGGAATCAGGTAAGAAGATTGCGGAATTCTTTGACTTCGAAATTTTTTCACCACCAGCAGACATGCTGTTGCATGATAGAGATTTGGTAAAGTTTGGAAAAATGATCTTAAAAGTTATTCACACACCTGGTCATAGTCGTGGAAGCGTATCACTTTTAGGAGAAAATGAAGTTTTTACTGGCGACACGTTGTTCGCAGGGTCCATCGGAAGGATAGATTTTCCAGAAAGCTCAAAAAGTGAGATGTCCCGCTCCCTAAGAAAGCTGGCAAACTTGCCGAATCACCTTGTTGTTTATCCCGGACATGGACCAATGACAACAATTGCGAAAGAGAAACGTAGCAATCTATTTCTACAGTCTTTGTAATTACAATGTGTTCTTGAACAAGTCTTCCTCGCTTGAAATGCGTAGTTCGTCTATAGTACATTTTTCCGAGAATTCAAGAATGTTGTTTAACCGTTTAAATATGACGACTGGTGTTGCCTCCTTTGCTTGTCCCATAAGCAATTCCGCCGCAGCAGCGATTTCATCTACTGTCGCTATGTTTTTCACTTTTAGAATTTGCCCAAAAAGATCTTCTTTTCCACGATAATCCTTGAAGGGTTTAATTCCAGCTATACCTATGGCGAAGTTTACTTGTCCGCGTCTAAATGGGCGACTGTAGGTGTCGCATACGACTACTGCAACGTTTTTTCCTGTTATTTTCTTGATTTCTGAGCGGCATTTTTTTGCCGATGTATCGGGTTTTTCTGGCAGCAATGTAAAGTTGCCTCTGCCTTTCACGTTTGACTTGTCTATTCCAGCGTTTATGCACACCAAACCACGTTTATCTTCCACTAAGAATACTTCACGAGAAGCTTTCACTATTCTTTCTGTTTCACTTAGGACCAATTCAACAAATTTAGGGCTTTTTCCAGTTATCTTCGCAATGTCTTCCGCTTTTCTCGAAGGAATAACATCTCTGAGTCTTACTATCCTATCTTCGCATTTCGAAAAGATCTTCTGTGCAATGGCTATTATATCTCCTTCTTCAATCTCTAAGCCGTTTTTTCTGGCTGCTTCGACAATGATTTTCGCTATGTTATCTCCAGGCTTTATTAATGGAAAGTTTTCTAAGGCTATTGCTGTGAAACTTTTCAACTGGTTTTTCTCCTTGCTGAAGTTTAGGTGTTGTCTTTACACTGTTAAAAACCCTTTTTTATTTTTTTTATTGCGCAAGATTCGTGATGACTGATTTTGAAATTTTATTTTGAATTCATAATGTTTAAACCAGTATCAGCTAGAGCATAGTGTAGTTTCGACGATGGATGGGTGAACATTGAAAAAAACGGTGAAGCTATTTGTTATTTTAGTGACTGTGATCTTTAGTATTTTTAGTTTGGCAAGTGAGACATTATTTTCTGCTGTGAATGCAGCAACTTATGTTGAAGGACCGATTATACAAGATACTGTTTGGACTCTGGTGGACAGCCCGTTTATAGTGTCAGAAGACGTGATTATTTACCCAGATGTGACGTTAACCATAGAGCCTGAAGTTGAAGTAGAGTTCGGTGGCGATTTTTCGCTAATAGTGGAAGGAAGACTTGTTGCAAATGGAACCACTGATTCGGAGGGCTGTTGTATACTTGTCTTTAATGCTCCCAGAACGACAGCACAATTATCCATAATTGTGACAGCCAATGTAACCAAAAATGGATATATAAGCGGAGAAAATAAAACAACGATAACTGTGACCCCTGAAGCTGGGGGTGGTTGGCCGCTAATGACGATTCTTTTGATCGTTATTCCAATAGTTATTGTGGTTATAGTCCTTGTGTTGGTTAAGTTGAAGGTTATTGGGTTCTCAGGTGGGGAAGAGCCATGAGGGCGGTGTCGTG
>JACUTN010000110.1 GCA_014859805.1 Candidatus Bathyarchaeota archaeon | reverse complement strand
GTTTTTTCATCATTTCGACAGCAGTAGACGGTTTAACATTCAGTTCCCTTGCAATGTCCTTTATGCGAGCATAACCTTTCTCCTCTATGATTTCATACACCGTTCTTAAGTAATCCTCAACCCTTCCAGAAATTATATCTCGCATAATTTTTACTCCCCGAATAAATTTAGGGAGCTCTAACATAAAACTTTTGCAAAGAAGGATCGTAGAGAACCGTAATACCAAAGGAGTAATCAAAGTGACCCAGCATCCCTTATCACAGTCAGTTCAAAATAAAACCATCCGATATACATCGGGGCAGGTTTTATAGTATCGCGAAACAGAAATAACAGACATCAAAATTGAATAACAGTATCGTCAGCCTTTGCAAACACCCATGGGTATTAGTCTCACCACTTTTAATGAAATTCCTGCCCCATGAATGGATTCTATTACCATTTCCACATCTTTGTATGCTTTTGGCGCCTCTTCTGCCAAGATTTTTGGATGGGTTGATTTTGCGGTTATTCCCTTCTGTGTTAATTCTTGTTTCACTTTTTCTCCCCAATATTTTTTGATTGCTGCGTGTCTGCTCATCGCTCTGCCTGCACCGTGCACGGAAGAACCAAAAGTGTCCCGCATAGCTTTTTCTGTGCCCTTTAAGATGTAAGAAGCAGTGCCCATCGTCCCCGCGATCAAAACCGGTAGTCCTGGAAACGCCCTGGTCGAACCCTTCCGATGAACGTATACTTTCCTTCTTTTTCCGTTAATGGTGTGTTCTTCTAACTTAACGACGTTGTGACAGAGTGCGTATATCGTCTGCATGTCCATGTCTTCCCAACTTCTCTTGAAAACCTTTTCAAAAGTCTCGCGAACCCACTGTGTCATGACCAGTCTGTTTGTGAAGGAATAATTCACAGCACATTTCATCGCTGCAAAATAGTCTTGCCCTTCTTTTGATTTGACCGGGGCACAAGCTAATTGTCTGTCGGGAAGCCAGATACCATATTTTCTAACTGCCCGTTCCTGAATCTTCAGGTAATCTGTCGCTACCTGATGTCCAAAACCACGAGAACCACAATGAATCATGATCAAGACCTGGTCTTTATCCACAACACCCCATTTTCTTGCCGTTTCTTCATCAAAAATGTCAGTGACTCTTTGAATCTCCAAGAAATGATTTCCTGCGCCCAAGGTTCCGAGTTGAGGTGCGCCTCTACGCTTAGCCAGACTTGAAACTTTTGAGGGATCGGCTCCTTCTATGCAACCGTTTTCCTCTGTGTGCTCCATATCATCCTTCGTCCCGTAACCATTCTCAACCGCCCAATTCAGTCCTCCAGTCAAGACTTCATCCAGTTGATTTGGAGATAATCTCAATTTCCCTCTGGACCCAACACCACAAGGAACAACACTGAATAAAGCCGGAACTAGCTCCGTTATTTTTTCTTTCACTTCATCGTAGGTTAGATTTGTTCTTATGGAGTTTATTCCACAGTTTATGTCGAACCCACAAAGTCCGGCGGAAATTATCCCGTCCTCAGCACCGAATGCGCTCACCGCTCCCATCGGCAGACCATATCCCCAATGCATGTCTGGTAGGCCAACGACGGGTTCGATGACGCCTGGCAAACACGCAACGTTTGTTAATTGCTCTACCGCCGCATCATCTATTGCCTCAATCACTTTTTTTGATGCTATAATCTTTGCTTTCACTCTCATCTTTGGCCTTACATTTTTGTCTAGTTCCCATACATACTCCGAGACTTGCTTTAGTTTTTCCTTCATTTTTAACAGCCCCTCCTAAATATCTAAACTAACTCTAATGCTGTAACCTTCTTTTGCTTTCTTAAATTCATATTTATAATATGTAACGCCTTTTACGACGGTCTCTCCTTTTTCGGGAGTTACCGGTTCACCGTAACATCTTGCTTCTAAATACGTACCATCCTCTTCCATTGTTAATATTTCGAATTTCGAAAAGAACAAATCATCGGTGTCAACTATCCCAATTAACTTCTGTAGCCAATTTAACATCAGATCCCCTAGATCGTTACCTTTAACTTCCACTACCTTCACTTTTTGGTGCTCTATTTTGTCAATTTGGCATATCACACTAAATAAAGCCAACGCTGCATTAATGAACAATTCTTCTAGAGATTTTCCATATGCCTTAAACATTACGTCTGACTTCAAGTTTTCTATGAATTCAAACTTCTTCACTTCTGCCAACCTTAAAGGTAACTGGCTGTATCGATAAATAAAGATGTTATTATCAGAGCAAGTGGGACCCATTTTTCACTTCACGCCTTTCAACACTTCCTATGTATACGCACAATTTTCCAGTCTTCTATCCAATTATCTTACCCTTTTCCCAACAGTTTTCTTCCGTTTTCTGTTAACATATAGGATTTGACGACGCCAACTGTTTTTATATGGCAACTTGACTTAAGTGGACAGAAACTGCAAGGAGTTTCTTCGTTCAGAGGCGTGATAACTTTCAGATATTCCATTTCTTTCAATTTTTGGATGGCGTGCTCGACTAAACCCATTGGAATGCGTAGCTCTTGGCTGATTTCGGCGGTATTTATGTATCGTTTCTTGCAAATGCACTTTAGTACTTCCTTGAGAACCAAGAAAGTCACCACATACGCTTGTCGTGTTGCAGTTTTCTCACACTTTTTGCCTGTACCTACCCGAGACAACTAGGTATATGTTAACTCTCCTTTTTGATATAGTAGACTATCACCAGCGATGGAAGAAGCAGGAGCAGTGCGGGGCAGTATGGCGGCGCATAGCTTGCCAAAAAATCTTCTAACGTGTTAAACCATCCCTCTTCCGCCGGGATGGAAGCCGCTATTCTCGCCCAGATCGCTGACCCAGCAACTATCCATATCATTATGCTCGCTGTCACCGCTTTTGCCAATTGACCTATTTCTGCAAATTTCTTTACGCTGCTTAGGTAAAGCAGGCCAGCAAAGACAAGAATGATCGCTCTCCACGGCAGGAACATAGGATCAAACACACCTGACGTGTCTATGATTTCCCATGTTATTCCACCTGTTGCAATACCTACGAACTCTACAACGCCAAAGACAAATACAACGGCGCCGAAGATTGCGAAGTACACGCTTCCGAATGTTTCTTCTCCTTTATTCATCCTCTATGCCACCCCTAATAGTATTCCTATTAAATGCAGTAAGCCTCCGTAAAGAAATATCATCGCTGCAAGAAAAGCTAGGGTCCCAAGAAATTCTTTCCAGTTCTCTTCCTTTAACAGGACCGCAAAAGTCGCTAGACAAGGGAAGTATATTGTAACCAGAACCACAGAAGTGAGCATCTGATAAGGAGTCATCTCGATCTCGCTGAGCAACGCGACCGCCAAGTCTTTCCTCAAGAACGCTGCTATCAACGGCGCCACTGTTTCACTTGGCACTCCAAACCATCCTGTTAGCAGAGGAGTTAATGCAGTTGATAGCGCATCCATGGCTCCGGTTAGATACATAATAGCAACAATTACACAACCTAAGAAAACAAAGGGAAG